>CADBPJ010000015.1 GCA_902796445.1 uncultured Ruminococcus sp.
AGAAGAGTTACAGAGCATAGATATGAACGTATCTGAAGAAAAGATTACGGAAATTACCGAGAAGAGATTACGTCAGGAAATCAAGAATGGTGTTCAGATGATACAGTATCAGGTTGTTACACTTATGACAACTAATGGTCAGGCCCCGTTTGTAACTGTATTTATGTATCTTAATGAGGCAAAGAATGAACAGGAAAAGGCAGACCTTGCACTTATTATAGAAGAAACCTTAAAACAACGTTATATCGGTGTTAAAAATGAAAAGGGTGTATGGATAACCCCGGCATTCCCGAAACTTATATATGTTTTGGAAGAGGATAATATCCATAAGGATAGCAAGTATTACTATCTGACCGAGCTTGCTGCAAAATGTACAGCGAAGAGAATGGTACCTGATTATATTTCTGAAAAGATTATGCTTCAGTCGAAAATCGACAAAAACGGAAACGGAAACTGCTATACCTGTATGGGTTGCAGAAGCTTTTTAACACCGTATGTTGATGAGGATGGCAAGCCCAAATATTACGGACGTTTCAATCAGGGCGTTGTTACTGTAAATCTTGTTGATATAGGATTGTCAGCAGAGGGTGATATGAACAAATTCTGGCAGATATTTGATGAGAGAATGGAATTATGTCACAGAGCATTACAGTGCCGTCATGAACGTCTGACAGGTACATTGTCAGATGCGGCACCTATATTATGGCAATATGGTGCATTGGCAAGACTTAAAAAGGGCGAAAAGATTGATAAATATCTTCACGGCGGATATTCGACATTATCACTCGGCTATGCAGGTCTTTGGGAGTGTGTATACAGCCTTAACGGCAAAAAGCTTACAGAGCCTGAGGGCGAAAAGCTTGGTCTTGAGATTATGCAGAAGCTTAATGATTATACCGCAAAGTGGAAAGCCAATGAGAATATCGACTATTCAATTTACGGCACACCTTTAGAGAGTACAACATATAAATTTGCAAAATCGTTACAGAAACGCTTTGGTATAGTTAAAGGCGTTACAGATAAGAACTATATAACGAACAGCTATCACGTTCACGTAACAGAGGAAATTGATGCGTTTGAAAAGTTGAAGCTTGAGGCTAAATTCCAGGCATTATCACCAGGTGGTGCTATATCATATGTTGAAGTACCTAATATGCAGGATAATATAGAAGCAGTAGAGTCTGTAATGAGATTTATTTATGATAATATTATGTATGCAGAGCTAAATACAAAATCTGACTACTGCCACGAATGTGGTTTTGACGGACAGATTGAAATTGTGGAAGAAAATGGTAAGCTTGAATGGGTATGTCCGAATTGCGGAAACCGTGACACAGACAAGCTTAACGTTGCCCGCCGTACATGCGGATATATCGGTACACAATTCTGGAACCAGGGTAGAACCCAGGAGATCAAAGAAAGAGTGTTGCATCTGTAATTCGGAGGTGTTTCGTTGAATTACGCAGAAATCAAGTATAACGATATTGCCAATGGAGAAGGTGTACGTGTAAGCCTGTTTGTATCAGGTTGCAGACACAGATGCAAAAATTGTTTTAATGAGATTGCATGGGATTTCAAATACGGAAAAGAATTTACAGACGATGTTGCTGATAAAATTATAAAATCATGCGAGCCTGATTATGTTGCCGGTATTTCACTTTTGGGCGGAGAACCATTTGAGCCTGAAAATCAGCCTGTATTACTTGAATTTTTAAAGAAATTCCGTTCGATATATCCCGATAAGAATGTTTGGTGTTATTCGGGATTTACCTACGAAGAATTGACAGGCACAAAACCGAGCCGATGCTATACAGATATTACAGAAGATATGCTCGGATTGATCGATATTTTAGTAGATGGCAAATTTGAACAGGAATTGCATAATCTGATGCTGAAATTCCGAGGCAGTTCAAACCAACGTTTAATCGACTTAAACAAAACCCGTAAAGAGGGGAAGCTTATCATAATTGAATAACAAACAAAAGCTTGCATTTCGATGCAGGCTTTTTTGTATAAATAAATTTTTACAGGATAGACTAAGAAAAAAAGTACAGGGGTGAAATTATGAATGAGAAATTTGGTAAACAGACTATTAAATTTGATAAAACACCATATATTATATCACGTTCATCTGTTGTGGGTTTTAAAGAAGGAGAAGGACCACTAAAAGACTCTTTTGATATGGTCGTATCAGATGATAAAATGGGACAAACATCCTGGGATTTGGCGGAGGGTGCATTTCAAAAAACAGCCGTTGAGATTGCATTAAAAAAAATAAATGTCAAAAATAGTGATATTGAATATATTTTATCAGGAGATCTTCAAAATCAGTGTGCCGCGACTCATTACGGACTCCGCGAAACAAATATTCCTTTTTTAGGGCTTTATGGTGCTTGCTCAACAATGGTTGAGGGGCTGTCCGTCGGCTCAATGATTGTTGCGGCAGGTTATGCAAAAAAAGTGGTCGCACTGACATCAAGCCATTTTTGTAGTGCAGAAAAACAATATAGAAACCCGCTCGAATACGGAGGTCAGCGTACTCCGACAGCACAATGGACTGCAACAGCATCAGGAGCGGTTGTTCTGTCGGACATAGGCACGGGTGCTAAAATAACACATGTAACGACAGGAAAAATAGTGGATAAAGGAATATGCGATGTATCTAATATGGGTGCGGCGATGGCACCTGCGGCACTTGATACAATATGTGCTCATTTTAAGGACACAGGGCTTACACCTGATGATTATGATTTAATATTAACAGGCGACTTAGGTATTACAGGTTCAGAAATATTATGCGATCTGATAAAAAAAGAGGGCTACGACATTGAAAAAAAGCATAATGATTGCGGTAAAATGCTTTATAATATTGATGCACAAGACGTTCATGCAGGCGGAAGCGGATGCGGTTGCTGCGCATCTGTATTATGTGGGCATATCTTAAATGAAATGGAAAAAGGAACCTATAAAAATATATTGGTTGCAGCAACAGGGGCATTGATGAATCCTCTTACTGTCCTTCAGGGCGAGAGTATACCGACAATATCGCATGCTGTAGCAATTACAATATAAAAGGGGAGAGGAAAATGGATTATTTTAAAGCATTTATCATAGGCGGACTCATATGTGTAATAGGTCAGATACTTATTGACAAAACAAAACTGACTCCCGCGCGAATACTTGTTATATTCGTTTGTGCAGGCGCATTTATGCAGTTATTTGATTGGTACAAACCCTTGATAGAATTTGCAGGTGCAGGGGCAAGTGTACCTCTTACAGGATTTGGATCTGTGTTAACTGATGGTGTTAAAAAAGCAGTGGACGAAAAGGGCCTAATAGGAGTATTAACAGGTGGATTAACAGCATCTGCGGCAGGAATTGCATCTGCACTAATATTTGGATTTTTAGTATCTTTGATTTTCAAATCAAAACCAAAAAAATAAAAAAATTTACAAAAAAGTATTGAATTTTAGTTGTAGATATGGTATACTGTAATTGGTAAAGTTACGGAGGTGTCTACATGAAAAAATATAATACTCAAAATATACAGAAAACTGATAGAATTGCAAAACTTTTAGATGATTTGTTTGCTAAAATGCCTGAAATTGAGTCAGATAGAGCAGTGCTTTTAACAGAAAGCTATATGCAGACAGAGGATAAACCTATCGTTATGCGACGTGCCTTGGCATTTTCGCATATCTTACATAATATCCCTATAACTATAAGAGATAACGAGTTAATAGTTGGCTCATCAACAAAAGCACCTCGAAGCTGTCAGGTGTACCCTGAGTTCTCTTTTGAGTGGCTGGAGGGTGAGTTGGATACTGTTGCAACACGTGAAGCTGATCCATTTTACGTATCAGAAGAAACCAAATCAGAGTTAAGACGTATATTCCCATATTGGAAGGGAAGAACAACAAGCGAGCTTGCTACTGCATATATGGCAGAACCCGCAAAAACCGCTATTGATCATAATATGTTCACACCCGGAAACTATTTCTATAACGGTGTAGGTCATTTTACTGTTAAGTATGATGAGGTAATTAACTGCGGTCTTAACAGTATTATTGCACGTATTCAGGAAAAGCTTGATGCTCTCCCTGTATCTGATCCTGATTATTCACAAAAACATGAATTTTATGAAGCGGCAATCATATCATGTAATGCCGTAATTGATTACTCAAAACGATATGCTGAGCTTGCGATGGAAATGGCGAATAATTGTACGGATTCTATACGTAAGCGTGAGCTTATGTGCATTGCAAAGAACTGTGCAAGAGTACCGCAATATCCTGCAGATGATTTTTATGAGGCATGTCAGTCATTCTGGTTTATTCAGCAGCTTATTCAACTCGAATCAAGCGGACATTCAATATCACCTGGACGATTTGACCAATATATGTATCCGCTTTATAAAAAGGGTATATATGACGGTACACTGACACGTGAGTTTGCTCAGGAACTGTTAGACTGTATATGGATAAAATTCAATGACTTAAACAAGTGTCGTGATGCGGCATCAGCAGAGGGTTTTGCAGGATACAGCCTTTTCCAGAACTTGTGCGCGGGCGGTCAGACAAAAGAGGGAAAAGATGCAGTAAATGATTTGTCATTCTTGTGTATCGGAGCATCAATGCATACACTTTTGCCAGCGCCGTCATTCTCTGTAAGAATATGGAACGGTACACCAAACGAGTTTATGATTAAATGTGCCGAGCTTACAAGGACAGGTATAGGTCTTCCTGCTTATTACAATGATGAAATTATAATTCCTTCACTTATGTCAAGAGGTGTAACCCTTGAAGATGCAAGGAACTATTCAATAATCGGATGTGTTGAGCCGCAATCACCTGGTAAAACGCATGGTTGGCATGATGCGGCATTCTTCAATATGCTTCGTCCTCTCGAGCTTGTATTCTCAAACGGATATGATAACGATGTAAAGGTAGGCTTAGAGACAGGCGATATTTCAAGCTTTACTACTTTTGAAGATTTTGTTGCGGCATATAAGAAACAGTCAGACTATCAGGTTTCATTACTTGTAAATGCAAATAATGCTATTGACGTTGCACATGGCGAGCGTTGTCCGTTACCATTTGTTGCCTGTCTTGTTGATGACTGTATAGAAGTTGGAAAAACAATGGAGCAGGGCGGAGCACATTATAACTTTACAGGCCCGCAAGGTTTTGGAATTGCTAATGTGACAGATGCTTTATATGCTATAAAGACACTTGTATACGATCAAAAGAAGTATACGTTAGAAGATTTCAAAGAAGCGATGAACCTTAATTTTGGACACGGACTTACTGAAAAATTTGCAAAGCGTTCAACAGAAGCAGTGGTAAAAACTCTTATTCAAGAGGGACGTGATATTGACGAAAACATAATCGCTGAGATTTACAAAATGTTACTTGAAGGTGTATGCACAAACGAGCAGAAAGAAAAATTCAAGCTTCTCCATAATGATATAGATTCCGTTCCGAAATACGGAAATGATATAGAAGAAATTGACTTAATGGCACGTGATGTAGCTTACATATACACTAAGGAAATGGAAAAATATAAAAACCCACGTGGCGGTATGTTCCAGGCAGGATTATATCCTGTATCAGCAAATGTTCCTTTAGGTGAGCAGACAGGAGCAACTCCCGATGGTCGATATGCGAACACTCCTATTGCAGACGGTGTTGGACCCAGAGGCGGATATGATGTGTTAGGCCCAACGGCTGCGGCAAACTCTGTTGCAAAACTTGACCATTCAGTTGCATCAAACGGAACACTCTATAATCAGAAATTCCACCCAAGTGCATTATCAGGTGTTGCAGGTCTACAGAAATTCGTTTCGTATATACGTGCATTCTTCGACCAAAAAGGAATGCATATGCAGTTTAATGTAGTAGACAGAGATACATTGCTTGATGCTCAGAAGCATCCCGAAAAGTACAAGTCGCTCGTTGTACGTGTTGCAGGCTACAGTGCTTTATTTACAACGCTTTCTCGTTCGTTACAGGACGATATTATAGCTCGTACTGAACAGACATTCTAAAGGGCAGGGGATATAAATGGACTATTTAAAAGCAAAAGGTCGTATATTTGATATACAACGATATTCCATACATGACGGTCCGGGAATACGCACTATAGTATTCTTGAAGGGTTGTCCTCTCCGTTGCCGTTGGTGCTGTAATCCTGAAGGACAGAATTATAAAGTAGAATATATGCGTGTAAACGGAGAAATGAAACAGTATGGAGAAGATATAACAGTAGAAGAACTTTTGCCTAAGCTCATATGTGATGAATTTTATTTCAGGCGCAGTGGTGGGGGAGTAACACTTTCGGGCGGGGAATGTCTTACACAGCCTGATTTTGCGCCACATATACTCCATGCTTGTAAAGATTTAGGCTATAATACTGCAATAGAAACCACAGGATTTAGTACATGGGAGAATATTGAAAAATATCTTCCATATCTTGATTATGTATTGCAGGATATAAAGCATATAAACTCTCAAAAGCATAAGGAGTTTTGCGGAGTAGAGAACGAAATAATATTGAAAAATGCATATAGATTTGCACAATCAGGTGTGGATTTAACAATCAGAGTTCCTGTCATACCAGGATTTAACAATACTCCTGAAGAAATAGCGGATATAGCTGCATTTGCAGCATCTCTGCCAAATGTAAAAAATCTACATTTGTTACCTTATCACAGATTAGGCGAAGGCAAATACGAGGGACTTGGCAGAGAATATCTCTTACACGGCATTGAGCCAATGGATAAAAACTATATGAACAGCCTTCTTGATGTTGCAAAGAAATCAGGACTACAATGTCAAATAGGCGGTTAAAAATACAGCTATAGGATTTTCTCCTGTAGCTGTATATTTTTGATATAGGGGATATATAAAATCTATTTAAGTTTAATAAATCACGCTTTATTAAACTTAAAGTACTATTTTTAGTTAAAAACTCATAATTGTTCCAATATCAACTAAATTTCCTTTATTTAATGAAATAGCATCTACTCCTACATTTTTACAAAAATCAATTATATTATTACAATCAGGATGTGTTTTTAGATCCCCATTAAAGCATAATGTTGTTTTATTTATTAATCCCGATGCGCCTCCAATAAACCCTTGCATATCGTATAAGTCAATAAATCCTTCTTCTATTTTTAATACATTAATTCCTACATTATTTAATAACTTATACATACCATTATCTGCTGTGATTGCACTATAGTCATTCACAACGCAAATACTGCATTTTGCATATCCCTGCTTTGAGTTCAGAATTTCTGTTTTAAGGTTATGGTATTCTGCAAGAATTTCTATCGTCACTGACAGCGGTCTGCAAATCAGGTATTTGCCCATAGCACATACATTATATGCTACATCATCAGGATAGCTTGATTTTAAATTCATTGAGCCTGGTATTAATTTAATTCCATAAAAATTTAATGATTTATAATAATCATAAACGTCAGGTGCGCATATAGCTTTATTATTGATAAAATGAATTTGCATATCAGGGTGACCGTTCACCTCTTTATATAATGACTTTAGAGAGGTTGATTTATACACGCTCATTCCCATTCTTTTTAATTCATTTATACTATCAGAATTCGTTCTATAATCCACCAGCACCCTGTTCGTACATATGTTCGATTGGGGATTTATTGTATTGAAAACCATAAATAAACATTAAGTAGACATAATATACTTATGTCTACTTATCCTCTCATTTAATTAAATTTAGAAAATCGTCTTCACTTAAAATTGTTATGCCAAGACTTTCCGCTTTTGTCAATTTACTGCCTGCTTCTGCACCCGCTAAAACATAATCTGTTTTTTTAGATACACTTGATGATGTTTTACCGCCAAATGACTCTATAATTTTTCCTGCCTCTTGTCGTGTATACTTTGCAAGAGTACCTGTTAATACAAAGGTTTTACCTAAAAACCTCATATCAGATGATGTGTCTTCTTCATAAACGCAGTCCACCCCTGCCCTCTTAAGACGATTTATAAAATCTATATTCTGCTCGCTTGACATAAATTCGACCACAGATTGAGCCATTATTGGTCCTACATCGTCTATTTTTGACATTTCTTCGACCGATGCGGTTATTAAATTATCAATATTTTTATAGACTTTGGCAAGATTTTTTGCGGCTTTTTCGCCTATATGGCGTATTCCAAGTCCAAAAATAAGTCTGTATAATGGGTTTTTCTTTGATTTATTGAGTGAATTTTGAAGATTTTCTGCCCATTTTGTACCAAATCCGTATAATTGTGATGCCTTTTCAAAGTCAATATAATACAAATCTGCGGCATCATTTATAAATCCATTTTCTACTAATTTTTCTATATTTGATGCACCTAAACCGTCAATATCCATTGCTGTACGTGAAACGAAATGTATGATATTTCTTAATCTTTGTGCAGGACAGCTTATCCCTGTACATCTATATGCCGCCTCGTTATCTTCGCGTACAACCTCAGCACCACATTCAGGACATAGACGTGGCATATTAAACTCTGTTTCAGAGCCATCCCGCTCATCCGTTACAACCTCTACTACAGCGGGAATAATATCGCCCGCCTTTTCTACTACAACTGTATCACCTATACGAATATCTTTTTCTTTGATATAGTCGATATTATGCAGAGTTGCACGTGATACATTAGTGCCCGCA
>CADBPJ010000016.1 GCA_902796445.1 uncultured Ruminococcus sp.
ATATTATCATTTTGGAGCCAAATTTGAGGTTTACACAAAAATGAGGGATTGCCCGTGAAAAATGTGCACCCGTTTTTTTAGTTCGGATTTATTACAGATAATGCACTGTATTCAGGTCTAAAGTGTTCCTTAAACCGATTTTTTATACCATCAAATGTTACAGATTGATATACATCATAGTAATTAAAGTAATCAACACCCATAAACAAATACTGCATAAATGTTGTTGCCAAATCCTCTATATCGTTATGAGTACGGATATATCTTCCCCATATAACCTTTTTCGCACGATTATAGCTATCCTCATCCAACCCTGTTTTCTGTAGCTTTTCTATTTCTGAAAGTACTGTTTCATAAACCTTTTTCGGATTCTTTGATTCACCGTCAAGGCTTGTAAATCCATAATCCGGCTGAAGTGTGTAGTCAAGTGAAAAGGTGCTGTTTATAAGACCTTCGTCATAGAGCTTTTTATAAATGTCTGAGCCTTTTGCAAAAAGCATACGCATCAAAATTCGTATCTCTATTTCTTTCTTTAAAAGCTCATCACCACGCAGATTTGTGTCATTATCCTTAAAGCCCATCATAAACATAGGCGATGAAACAGCCATTGATTTTTCAACATACTGTGATGATAGCTCCTTCGGCTCGTTAGGGTATATCTTTTTAATAGGCTCTCTAAACGGCTCATTATTCTTAATACCGTCACATATTACCTTTCCTGCACTTTCCACATCCACCTTGCCCGTTATTACAAGCGACATATTCGACAAATTATAGAAAGTGTTATAGCACTTATAAAGATAATCGGCTGTTATCTCGCTTATACTTTCAACTGTACCTGCAATTTCCTTTTTAACAGGATGATTTTTATACAGACAGTTTATATAGTTGAAAAACAGTTTCCAGCCGGGATTATCGTCGTACATTCTGATTTCCTGACCAATAATTCCCTGTTCCTTTCTAACAGTTTCATCTGTATAATACGGGCTTTGCACGTAATCTAACAGTGTAGCTAAATTCTCTTCAAAATTTGAAGTTGAAGAAACAAGGTATGCTGTTATATTAAATGATGTAAATGCATTTGCATTACCGCCGTATTGTGAAAACTTGTCAAACACATTACTGCCGTCAGGCTGATCAAACATCTTATGTTCAAGATAGTGTGCAATACCATCAGGCACAGTTATAGCCTCGCTCTCGCCAGGTACTACAAACTCCGAATCAACCGAGCCATAGCGTGTTCCGAATATAGCATAAGTACCGCTGTATCCATCTTTAGGGATTATATATACAGTAAGTCCCGACTGATGCTTTGCACTGTAGAGTTTTTCTCCTGTATGGGGATTTTCTCTGATATTAAATTTAAGCATTTTCTTCCTCCCCTTTCAAAAAATACACTGTATCAAGCTGAAGCTTCTTTGCAACCTCAGACACCTCTTGCGGTGTTACTTTCTTAATATTTTCTATATAGCTTTCAAGGCTTCTTCTCGTCCCCATCAATTCCTCCGACAAATAGAATGATGCCAATGCACGCTGATCATCATAATAGGAATTGCACGTATTAACAATAGCACTGATACTTGATGAAAATTCATGGTCTGTGATATTACCCTTCTTTATCTCCTCAAGCTGTAGCATAACCTCATCACGTGCCTTTTCAAAGTTAGGAAACTCTATTCCTGCATTTACAATAAGTATTCCCTTGTATTTTTCGATCTGAGACGATGCATAGTATGCAAGAGATAACTTTTCACGAACGTTGTTAAATAGCTTTGAATGTGCCCCTGCACCAAATACACTGTTAAACACAACAAGTGCATAATAATCGTCATCTGTCGGCTTTATATTCGTAAGAAAGCCCATAGCAAGCTTGCCCTGTGCTACTTTCATTTTCTCCGTAACATTATTAACTTTTGATACATCACGATTTATTATCTCCGTTTTCCTTATTTTTCCTTTTTTGAAGTCTATGCTGTTTGTATACTCTCTCACACTATTTACCGCAGTGTCAATGTCAGCATCACCGCATACATAAATATCTATAACAGACGAATTTATAATTGATTTATAATAATCATAAAGCTCCTTCGGTGTAATCTTTGAAATAATATCCCTGTTACCGAAACGGATTATTGCAAAATCTGTACCACGTGCAGTTTCTGCCTGACAACGGCTTGATGCATACTGACGCTTATCGTTTATAAATGCATCAATCCTGTCTATTGCATTTTTACGTTCCTTCTCTACAATTTCAGCATCAAATCCGTCACCATCAAGTTTCGGATCAAATATTACCGACATAAGAAGCTTTAAAAGTCCTGACAATAATTCTTCACCGTTAGGTGTGTACTTATCAGAAATTGTTTCGGCATCGAAATATATAATATGGTCCTCACCCATTTTCAATACCGATGCACCCATTGTAGCACCATACAAATCATCAAGCGACTCGGCTATTGCCTCCATTGACGGATATTCCCTTGATGCGCTTTTTAGCACTAATGCCAAGAGTGCATTATATGATGCTGTTTTCTCATTAAGAGGACTATGAATATACACACCAACTGATGTGGTTTTAAGCTTTGTCATACTGATATAATTCAGCTTTACATTCTCATTTATCTCTATAGATTTCATTTCTATCTCCTATTCTACGAGTTCTTCCAACTCCCGTAAGGTCATATTCCTGTGTAACGCAAGATTTATCCCATTTGCCACTGTTTTTGACATTCGTTTTATAACAGAATCTATATCATTTGTAGTAACCATAAGCGACTTAAATTCCTCATCAATTTCACCGCCGCCTAAAAGCTCCGCAGCAATTACAGTCGGCACACCTACTGCTATAACCTTAACCCCCAACGAGTCACGATTAAGTCCGTTTCTGTGATTTCCCACACCAGAGCCCGGTGCAATGCCTGTATCTGCTATTTGTATGCTTGTTGTTACTCTGTTTATGTCAGCACCTGCCAAGGCATCAATGGCAATTACAGTGTCAGGCTTTACGGCATCCATAACCCCTTTTACAATATCCACAGTTTCAATTCCTGTTGTACCCATTACACCAGGTGCGATTGCAGACACATCACCATAACCATCACCAAAAACCTCAGGCATATACTTTTTCATATGCGAAGTTATAAGAAGCTTATCTACAACTTCACTGCCCAATGCATCAGGTGTTATTTCACGATTACCCAAACCGACAACAAGTGTTCTCTTGCTGTTTCCGCACATTGTCCGCAAGTCATCGGATAGCATCTCACACACAGTTTCATAATCGTCTGTACTGTTTTTTAAATCAGGTGCATCAATGGTTATATATCTGCCTTTCATCTTATTTAAGGTCTTTGCACCATTATCATCAAGCACATCAACGATTGTTCGTTTAATTGCACCGTGTTCATATGATGTAAGCTTTACGCCTTCTATTTCCTTTGCCTCGCCTCGTGAGAGCTCATGCGCCTCAACTGCCATGTCTGTTCTTATTCCCATAATACAAACTCCTTTTTTAGGTATATTGTTTGTAGGATGGGATATATTTATGTATCTTAAACAGATACTTTCTTAATTTCCGCTAACGCACGTTCTGCAATTTTTGCATAACGCTCCTGTTTCTTTCGTATTCTCTCATTCAGTCCCGATACAATACCAAAATTAGCATTCATTGGCTGAAAATTTTCGTTAGGTGTTGAAATATACATTGCCAAGGCACCTGTTACTGTCTTTGTGTCAAGGTCTGCCATAGGCTTACCCAAAAGCTCACAAGCAAGATTATAGCCTGCCATAATACCGCTTGACGCAGACTCAACATACCCTTCAACGCCTGTTATCTGACCTGCAAAATATATTTTAGAATAATCTTTCATTCTGTAATATTTGTCAAGAAGCTTTGGTGAATTGATAAATGTGTTCCTATGCATAACTCCATATCTTACAAAGTCAGCATTCTCTAAGCCAGGTATCATTGAAAATACACGTTTCTGCTCGCCCCACCTGAGATTCGTCTGAAAGCCCACAAGGTTATACAATGTACCCTCGCTGTTATCCTGTCTTAGCTGTACAACAGCATATGCATCATCCTTGCCTGTTTTTGGGTTTGTAAGTCCCACAGGCTTTAATGGTCCGAATGTCAATGTCTGATACCCACGCCTTGCCATTACCTCAACAGGCATACACCCCTCAAAAACCTTGCTGTCCTCAAAGCCTTTAAGCTCCGCAGTTTCAGCCGAGATAAGCGCCTCATAAAAAGCCTTATACTCCTCCTCGGTCATTGGACAATTTATATAATCTGCAGTACCCTTATCATATCTTGCCGCTTTAAATACCTTGTCAAAATCTATACTTTCTGCTGTGACAATAGGCGCCGCCGCATCATAGAATGACAATCCGTTGTCGCCTGTAAGTTCAATAATAGATTTTGACAAGCCACGAGAGGTCAGAGGTCCCGTAGCAATTATAGTGTATTGGTCAGTGTTAATCTCCGTAACCTCATCTGTAATAACCTCGATATCAGGGTGAGATTTGATTTTATTAGTTATAAACTCTGAAAATTTATCCCTGTCTACTGCTAATGCACCGCCTGCAGGTACACGGCTTATATCTGATGCCTGCATCATAACTGAATTAAAATGACGCATTTCCTCTTTTAGAAGTCCGCAAGCATTCTCTACCCTGTCAGCTTTTAGGGAATTGGAGCAAACAAGCTCCGCAAAATTCTCACTTTTATGTGCAGGGGAATATTTTTTCGGCTTCATCTCGTAAAGCTTTACCGATATTCCTCTGTCTGCAAGCTGTAACGCTGCCTCACAGCCTGCAAGTCCTGCGCCTATTACTTTTACTGTATCTGTCATTTCTTTAAATTCTTTCGCTCGTATTTGCAGTTTTCTTTATAGCAATATACCTTTGCACCTCTGCCCGTTTTATGCATCAATAGTCCGCCGCACTCGGGACATTTTTCGTCTGCTAATGGTTTATCCCATACCATAAAGTCGCACTTTGGCCATTTCTCACAGCCATAGTATGTTCTTCCGCGTTTCGATTGCTTTTCAAGTATCTCACCGCCGCATTTAGGGCATTTTGCACCTGTTGTGACACGGATTGCCATTGTGTTCTTACACTCAGGATAACCCGGGCAAGCAAGGAATTTGCCGAATTTGCTTACTTTGTATACCATATTTCTTCCGCACTTGTCACATATCACATCAGAAACCTTATCTTTAATCTCAACCTTTTTAACTGTTTCGTGTGCTTTATCGAGATCCTTTTCAAATGGCGGATAGAAATCTGTTAACACACGCACATAATCTGTTTTACCTGCTTCAACATCATCAAGCTCCTGCTCCATATTGGCAGTAAATTCAACGTCAACAATATCCTTAAAGCTTTGTTTCATAATATCGGTTGTAACGTTGCCAAGCTCTGTCGGAATAAGCTGTTTTTTCACTCTCTGAACATATCCGCGTGATACAATAGTAGAAATTGTCGGAGCATACGTTGATGGTCTGCCTATGCCGTTCTCTTCAAGCTCTCGGATAAGCGATGCGTCCGAAAAACGGGCAGGCGGTTGCGTAAAATGCTGTTTACTCTCCGACTTTACAAGTGATAAGGTTTCGTTTGCCGTAAGTTTAGGTAATACCTTAGCCTTTTCTTCTTTCTTATCATTTGACTCCACATATACGCTCATATAACCCTTAAATATTATTTCTGAGCCATTCGCACGGAATGTATGTCCCTTA
>CADBPJ010000017.1 GCA_902796445.1 uncultured Ruminococcus sp.
GACCTCCATAATTTATAGCTATACCCTTTTTGGTATTATCATTATTTAACAATACTGCTCGTAAATTAGAAGTTGTACGCAAAAAAGATAACCGCATTCCTATTGTATCGGCTTTTCCATCACCATTAGGCGAGATTGAAATTCTGTCTTTATTAAATGATTTATCATAATTCAATCCGATTACCGATTTTGTGCCATTTACTGATGTATAAACAACGGAAGGTATAATAACTTTTTTATTTGTATTATCTAATACACAAAATCTGCTTCCTCCCTCGTCATACATCGTCTTATCAAATATAGGCGATGCTTCCCAATCACCATAAAAGCCTGTAAACGGAATACTTATTTCAGGATTTACATCATTTTTAAAGCTCACAAATCCGTCAACGAAAAATCCGTTTGTGAACACTTTCATATTTTCATTGAGCTCGTCATTATCAAGTGTAACTGTCTTTTGGAATGTTACTGTATTATTAGCAGGGACCACAACAGGCTCCGTATCGCAAGTGAATGTCAAATCTCTTGATACACCTGTTACCATACCATCCGTTGCTTTGTCTGCAATTACGGTTATTGTTACAGCATCATATGTAACATCTGTATCTGTTAGATTTTTTAGTGTGAATTCCAACTCAAATGTATCTGTTATCTCTTTTAAGCTAAGCTTTGTTTTACCGTTATCTCCTATGATTATAACAGGGGTTTTCATAGCATTTGCTACATTTACAAGTCCTGCACCCTGAACTCTTGGTGATGTGGGTACTCCGTCAGATTGATATATAATATCTGCCGCCGACATCAGCATATTCTCTATTCTTTGTACCTTCTCCGAGCCTGTCAGATTTATTCCGTTAGTCTTCAGATATTCGTTCATTAACGCAGTAACTCCTGTCATATGAGGTGCTGACATAGATGTTCCCGATTGATATTTGTACAAACTCTCACCCTCTGTTGCGCTTGGATATGACGATAAAATTTTACCGCCGGGTGCTGCAATTTCAGGCTTAAGTTCAAGTGTTTCATTTACTCCCCACGACGAATAAAAAGACACTTGTCCCGCTGTTTGATATGGCTTATATGTATTAGAGCTATCAACATAATATGTATTATCAACAGATGCTACTGCCGTTGCATTTGTATGTGATGACGGGACTCCTATCGTGCCATAGTCTGTCATATCGGCATATGCACCATCAAACTCACAGCCTATACCATCATTACCTGCTGATGTATTTACCGTAATACCTGCGGATACAGCATTATTAACAGATTGCTCATATCCACCATAAACGAGTGGTGATACATATGATATGCCAAAGCTCATATTGATTGCACATACATTGAGCCTCGCTGCATCTTGCATTGCCGCTAATACTGCCGCTTCCGGAAAACCTCCCGTATCCTTTTTCACCTTCATCAGTACAAGCTGTGCATCAGGCGCAACACCTGATATGGATGTAGGAAGTGTTTCCCCTGTCTGTACAGTTGCATTTATTGGAAATCCATCTAACATAACACCTGCGGCAATACCTGCAACGTGTGTTCCGTGTGCATTAACAGGACAGCTTGTGTCATAATCTCCATCTGCGTAGTCATATGCAAAAGGTATTTTTGTACTTTTGTATGCATTGGCTTTTACGCTGTTTGCCTTATCTTTTGTAATTGCAACTGTGTCAAGCTCCTTATTAAAAAACTCATGGTCTAACTGAAACTCACTGTCAAGTATGGCAATAGCCTGACCTGCACCCGTATATCCGTCCGTATCTGAGCCTATGTTTGCTGTATCCTGTGGTGTTGCACTTGACTCTTTAACCGCATTTGACAGATATAGTTCCATATTACGGGATTCATATACATTTTTTACACCTGGTATATTTCTTATTTCATCAAGCATACCTCTTGGTGCTTCCAAAGAAAATCCGTTAAACAAGACAGTATATGTATACCCCATAATAACATCTGTATCAGCTACACCTTCAATGCTGTTAAATACCTGTTGCTGTTTGCTCTGTAGCTTTCGTTGCACAAGCTGACCGTCATATGTGTTAAGATATGATGTTCCTGCTTTTCTTGCAGTATCTGTTTCTAATACCGCATCTCCGTCAACCTCTACTATAAAACATACTGTTTCATCAGGCGATAATTCTTCATCACATAAGAGAGGCTCATAAAAAGCAAATGCATTAAGACATATTGAAAGCATAATTGTAAGGCTTAAAATCCCTGATAATATTTTTTTCATATACCTGTACCTATCCTACATATTTTTCTGACGGTTAATCAGGTCTACAAACTCTTTGTTATTTGATGTTGCCTTTAATAGCTGTAATACTTTTGAATATCCGTCATTATCCTTAGCAAGCATTTTGCGTATTGTCCAGCTTGCAGATATTTCTTCGTTTGTAATCAGTTTTTCTTCACGTCTTGTACCTGACTTTACTATATCAATAGCAGGGAAAATACGTCTTTCCTGTAGCTCACGGTCAAGCTTCAGTTCCATATTTCCCGTTCCTTTAAACTCCTCAAATATAACATCGTCCATACGGCTTCCTGTTTCAACAAGTGCCGTTGCAATTATTGTAAGACTTCCGCCGTTTTCAATATTTCGTGCCGCACCGAAAAACTTTTTCGGCTTGTATAACGCATTTGGGTCAAGTCCGCCTGTCAAGGTTTTTCCTGTTGACGGCTCTGTTAAGTTATACGCACGTACAAGCCTTGTAACTGAATCAAGTAAAATCACAACATCCTTATCCTGCTCCACAAGTCTTTGCGCACGCTCTAATGTAAGCTCTGATAATCTGCAATGATTTTCAGGCTGTTGGTCAAATGTCGAATAGATTACGTCACAGTCAATCGACTTTTTAATGTCTGTAACCTCCTCGGGACGCTCGTCAATTAAAAGAATAATAAGCTTTATTTCAGGATTGTTTTTTCTTATTGCTTTTGCGATACTTTTTATAATAGTAGTCTTACCTGCCTTTGGCGGTGCAACTATCATTCCGCGTTGTCCTTTACCTATTGGTGATGTAATATCTATAAGTCTTGTAGCATATTCCTCCTGATTAGTTTCAAGATTAATTTTTTCTTCAGGAAAAACAGGTATACGCTTCTCGAATGGTTTGCGTTTTAATGCAACCTCCAAGGGATCTCCATTTATACGTTTTACGAATAATAACGGTGATGATTTACCTTCTTCTTCTGTTATTCTGCAATCACCCGTTATTTCATCACCCGTCTTAAGATTAAATCTTCTTATCTGGGTAGGTGAAACGTAAATATCATTAGCAGATGCGGCAAAATTTTCAAATCTTAAAAATCCGTATCCGTCTGCCTTAACCTCCAAAACTCCCGTCATTTCCTTCACATCTGACGGACGTTCACGCTTTTTCGGTGCATTATCAACGTCATTTTTAAGTATTTCATTAATGATATCAAGTTTTTTCATTGATGGTATTATCTCTATATTCATAGAAACAGCAATTTCTTTTAACTCGTCCTTTTTTTTAGAATTTAATTCATCTTTACTATACATATATAACCTTCCTTATACAATTTTAAATACATCTTTGTGAGTCGACTTTATAATCTCTACTCCTGTGTCCTTTATGAGGTCACTAAAAATCTCCTGTACATATACCTCTGTAGGATAATGCCCCGCATCTATTATAGCTAATCCACTAACTACCGCATCTTGACTTATGTGATATTTCAAATCCGCTGTCACAAATACGTCCCCGCCAAGCTTTATCACCTCATCAATCAGATCAGACCCGCCTCCTCCACAGACAGCAACAGTTTCTATTTTCTTATCTAAATCACCACATACACGTACAAACGGAGTATTAAGCTGTTTTTTTACGAACTCTGCAAAGTCTCCTAAAGTCGTCGTCTTGACTTTTCCTATTCTGCCTAAACCATATTCAGAAAAGTTTTCGTTTTTCTCTATTACCACCGCGTTATTAATATTAAGCTTTTTTGCAAATACATCATTAACGCCGTCCTTTGTACAATCCATACTTGTGTGTGATGCATATACGGCAATATCATTTTTTATGAGTTCCTTTACTATATATCCATCACCATTATAATAGTCAATTTTCTGTAATCCTTTAAACAATATAGGGTGATGTGATATTATCATATCAGCTTCTGCTTTTATTGCCATATCAACTGTTTCTTTTGTAATATCTAATGTTACAAATACACGTTTTACGAACTTTTCTCTGTCACCTATAATAAGACCTGTGTTATCCCAGGAATATGCAAGCTCAGGCGGTGCAAATTCCTCTATTATATTAACTATGTCCGATACCCTAATCATATACTGTATTCCTCCATTTCAGAAAGTAAGCTACTGTAATATTCCAATCTTTCTATATCTGTATTATTTGAATTTTTAAGTCCTTTGACTATTTTTTCAAATTCCCTTTTCTTCTTATTAAATAACATATAAAATTTCGGGTTATTTTCAAGGTATTTCGGAATATGGTAATATATCTCTTTTTCAAATTTCTCCATATGTCCGTTTTTAACAATCATTACATTATATACCCTGTTCCCCTCACATACAATATCCTCTTTTTCTATCATAAATCCGTTTTCTATAAGAAAAAGCCTTAATTCATATTGTGCATTCATTGGCTGTAGAACTAATTCCATACTACGTGCAGTTTCAATATCTGCCTTTATTATTTCTATAATTAGCTCACCGCCCATTCCTGCAATTACAGCTAAATCCGACTCGTATGGCTTTATTACAGATAATCCGCTTCCAAGACGTGTTTCTATAACATCCCCCATTCCGTATTTATTTATATTTTCTATTGCCGCATTTAAAGGTCCTTGTCTGACGTCTGCTGCAATCACTCTTTTTGCCTGACCTCGTCTTATTAACTCAGTTGCAACATACCCATGATCTGTTCCTATATCAGCGACTGTTTCATTGTTTACATAATTTATAATACAATTAAGTCTTTCTGTTAACATATTTTACACCTTTAATGTCCCCAAAATCACGTTTTCCACACCGTTGAAAAATATTTTTATTGTACAAGTTACGTACCTATGCGATTTTTCCATATTATCAACGATTTTTCCACACTTTTTGTTATTTTTGGGGTTATTTTATAAATAAATTTCGGTAAACTAACTATTTTTACGAAGATAAGCCATTTTTGAGTATAAAGTTTTCCACACTTTTTATGGAAAACTTTGTGGATAATATGGATAACGGTCTTCAAATAACCTTTTAAAGCCATTTTTTGAAAGGATTATTATATTTCATAAATATTTCACGTTTATTACATTAATTATGAGGTTTACATAATAAACTGTTTAATATTATGTAAACTTATATTATAATTCCGCCATTAATCGGAATATCTGCACCTGTTATAAATCCTGATGATTCATCTGCAAGGTAAAGTGCAGCCTTTGCAACATCATTTGGTTCTCCTATTCTTCCCATCGGTGTCTCGTCACACAATTCATCTAATTCGTTTTTTGTCAGATGACAGTTCATATCGGTATCTATAACTCCCGGTGATATAGAGTTAACAGTTATCCCCGATGGGCCGAGCTCCTTTGCTAATGCTTTTGTAAACCCAATAACTGCCGCCTTTGATGCACTGTAGTGTACCTCGCATGATGCTCCTATCTCTCCCCACATCGAAGATATGTTTATAATTCTTCCCCATTTATTGTGAATCATATTTTCAATAACGCCTTGCGTCACAAGAAACATTCCGCGCACATTGATATTGAACATATTATCCCAATCATTCTCAGTTATATCCTGAAACATTTTTATTTGAGATATCCCTGCGTTATTAATTAATATATCAATATTTCCTACTTTACTTATTACGTCTTTTATTGCATCAGCTGATGAAATATCACATTTTAATGCTGTAGCAGCTGTATCCTCTGCAACCTGATGTGCCATTTCTTCACTATTATTATAAGTGAAATAAACTTCATATCCCGCTTTTGCAAAAGAACGCACACATTCTGCACCTATTCCCCTGCTTCCGCCTGTTATTAATACCTTTTTCATATACTATCACCTTTTTAATACAGTATACCATTAAATGAGTAAAATGTCAAACTTTTCATTTAAAAGTTTTTTATTTAAAATAATTATTGCAAATTTTACTTTCATATGATATAATACTACATTATACAATTAGGTGTGGTGTCGATAAGGAGAAATAGATGGACTTCGAAAAAATTTGGTCAGACTTGCAAGAATCTATAATGCAAGCTGTTGGAACTGAGGTTAGCTATATGGTACATATAAAACCTGCACAGGCTATATCATTTAAAGATTCTGTGTTTACCATATCAGTACCCAACTCTATAAATAAAAATATGATAGATTTCAGATTTAAAAATAAAATAGAAGGTATACTTGAAGCATACACAGGTCAAAAAATAACTTTACAAGTAATACTCGATGGTGAAACAGAAGGATTTTTAAATCAGGAAAAAAATTCAAATAACGAAAATATTTCATCAGGTGAACATGAAAATGCTTCTTCATTTAATGAAAAATTTACATTTGAAAATTTCGTTATAGGAACGTCAAATGAATATGCCGCAGCCGCTGCAATAAGTGCGGCTGAAAATCCCGGACGTATATACAATCCTCTGTTCATTTACGGTAATTCAGGGCTTGGTAAAACACATCTTATGTGCGCTATAGGTAATAAGATAAAAAAGGATCATCCGAAATTAAAGATAGTATATGTAACTACGGAAACCTTTACAAATGATTTTGTGGATTGCATAAGAAATCATAAAATGGAGAGCTTCCGTAAAAAATACAGGACCGCAGATGTACTTCTTATAGACGATGTGCAGTTTCTCATAAACAGAGAAGGAACACAGGAGGAATTTTTCCACACCTTTAACGATCTGTATACCTTGAATAAGCAGATCGTTTTGACAAGTGATAAAAAGCCGAGCGATCTTGTTACTCTTGAGGAAAGACTGAGGACAAGATTTGCACAGGGACTTCAGATAGATATAACCGTCCCTAATTATGAAAC
>CADBPJ010000018.1 GCA_902796445.1 uncultured Ruminococcus sp.
AAAAAACGTGAAAAGCTTTATGATGAAATCTGTGAAAAAGCATTGTCATACTGTATAGCAAGTGTAGACGAAAAAGAAATTGACGAAATAAATATTCTTCAGGCGACATTTAAAGCGATGCGTAATGCTGTTGCAGGACTTAGTATAAAACCTGATTACGTACTGATAGACGGAAACAAAAGCCCGGGGATAGAGTGCGAGACAGTTGTAAAAGGCGATAGCAAAAGTATGTCTATTGCGGCGGCATCTATACTTGCGAAAGTGAGTAGAGATAGATATATTGTAAAACTGTCAGAGAAGTACCCCGGCTATGGCTTTGAAAAACACAAAGGCTACGGTACAAAGGCACATTATGAGGCAATAGAAAAGCTTGGTATATGCCCAATACACCGTAAAACATTCCTTAGAAAGATTTTAGATTGATATGGATAAACGTGAAATAGGTATATCAGGTGAAAATGCAGCTTGTGCATTTCTGTCAAAAAAAGGGTATCTTATTGAAAGAAGAAATTTTCGTCTGCCGTGTGGTGAAATAGATATTATAGCAATGGATACTGATGGGTGTCGAGTATTTATTGAGGTAAAAACACGTAAGAACAGGGATTTTGGTAATGCGTCGGAGTTTGTTGACTACCGCAAACAGGAGAAAATCCGAAAAACAGCAATGGCATACTGTGGCGGTGACGGATATTTGAGGTTTGATATTGTTGAGGTATACTACAGTATAGAGGACAATAGAATGATAATAGACGAAATAAATCATATAGAGGATGCGTTTTGATGAAGGATTACAGGATATTTGATGCACACTGCGACACTTTGTGTTGTATTTGCGACAAGGGTGGTAATGCAGAGGAAAATACATATAACATCGATAAGAAACGTATGATGGAGTATAACCATTATACACAGCTTTTTGCGTGTTTCATTTCGCCTCTGTATTATTCTGATCCAATGTTACGGTTTAAAACATTATATCAAACATATAAAAAACAGGATTTTACGGGTATTACGCCAATGCTTAGCCTTGAGGGCGGTGAGGTTATATCATCTCTTGAGGATATAGAGTATCTTAACAGCTGCGGAGTACGTTGTATAGCACTGACGTGGAATAACACAAACAAGCTTGCAAGCGGTGTACTTGATACTGATACGGGACTAACACCGTTTGGAAAGAGTGTAGTAAGAAAAATGGAGGATTTGGGGATATATGTAGATGTTTCCCATCTATCCGATAAATCGTTTTATGACGTTGCATCTATTGCTACAAAACCAATTATTGCTACACATTCGAATTCACGTAGCATATGTAATCACCCGCGAAATCTTACAGACGATATGTTTAAAATAATACGTGATAGCGATGGCTGTGTTGGGATAAATCTCTATCCGCTCTTTTTAACGGAAAAGGACGAATGCACATCAGCTGATGCCTTAAAACATATCGAGTATTTTTTGTCGCTTGGCGGTGAGGACACTATAGGAATAGGTGCAGATTTTGACGGTACTGATAATCAACTGCCACAAGACGTGCAGGGGTGTGAGGGACTATATAAAATATTGGATTTAATAGGGGACAGGAAAATAGCCGATAAAATTTCAGAAAAGAACTTTTTGAGAATATTTGGGGAGGAATAACGTATGCCGAAGTTTTTTACAGCACGTGAAAATATAAAAGATACTACACTTATAATTGACAGCGAAGATGCTAACCATTTAAAAAAGGTATTGCGTATAAATGTAGGTGATAAAATAACGGTGTGTGACGGTGCAGGCATTGACTATACGGTGAGAGTGTCGGAGATAGGAAAAAATGAAATTGAATGTGACATAATAGACCGACAAAAGAGTGATACAGAGCCGAATATAAACATTACCCTATATCAGGGCTTGCCAAAGGCGGCAAAAATGGACTATATCATCCAAAAAAATACAGAGCTTGGAATATCAAAGATAGTCCCTGCAAAGCTTGCAAGATGTGTTGTAAAGCTTGAAAACAAGGCGGCGGAGGATAAGAAATATGAACGCTGGCAAAAAATTGCCGTTGCGTCGGCAAAACAATCAGGACGGGGAATAGTGCCTGAGATTGGTAATCCTATGACGGTTGATGAAATAATAGAAGACGTTAAAGATTACGATCTTGTATTTGTGCCATATGAGTGTGAGGACCAATCAAGATTAAAAACAATAGTTGAGTCTGCCCCTGATGCAAAGGATATTGCGTTCATAATCGGACCCGAAGGCGGTTTTGATATTTCGGAGATTGAAAAACTCAAGGCGGCAGGGATTAAAACCGTAACACTCGGAAAACGTATATTAAGAACAGAAACAGCGGCAGAAGCAGTAGTTTCAATGCTGATGTATGCATACAATGAAATATAAGATAAGGGGGGCTGTAAAAAAACAGCACCGATCGTTTGACGGCGAATTAATTTGTATCAAAATATAAATTAATTGCCAAAAAGCATTACAAAATTGATTCTTTCGGAGAAAATCTGCAA
>CADBPJ010000019.1 GCA_902796445.1 uncultured Ruminococcus sp.
CCTGCATACAGATGCTGTACATATTTTCAGAAACATTCAGATTCAGATCAATGCGGGAAAATGGGTGATTGTATCAAAGAACAATGCCCCTGCCATTCATTTTGTCATCAAACATCCAAAAATGATTCGTGCTTTTGAAGACTTCTGCAAACCGACAGCCGAACCATAAACGGTTATTATTTTATCATTATAAAATTTGAGGTTCCGGAAAAAGAGACGTGTTCTATGAAAATTAAAGTATCAGCGTTTCTTTTTCCAATCATAATAAAGAAAGAAGAGTGATTTTTATGGTATCCAATAATATTTTAGCAGGCATCGGATTTATCGGTGTGGGAATGTTGCTTATTGTGTTAGGTATCAGAAAAAACAAGAGATGCTCGTGTAAAGCCGTCGGAAGAATAACCGGCATCAAAGAAAGTGAAGACACAGACGATGAGGGTTTTAAGCACTATTCTTATGTACCCGAATTTGAATTTGAAGTGAACGGACAAATTTATCACGGCATCGGAAATACCGCTTACAGCAAACGCAAAAAAATTCAAATCGGAGGTAGTATCAATGTATTTTACAATCCGAATAAACCGAACGAGCATTTCACCAAAGGCGGCGGGGGTATTATGCCGTTGTTGGGCATAGTGTCGATAATCTTCGGTGCAATATATATTGCCACCGCATCGAATGTGTAACGCTATGAGTGACATATTCTTTTTAGCTGTAGGTGTGATGCTTACCGGTATCGGTCTGCTTTTGGTTACGGCAAAGGTTCTGACTTACATAAAATGCACTGTACCGATAAATGCAACTGTTGTAAAGCAGAAAAAAGAACATACATATTTCCGTGGCGTAGAGCATACCCATTATCGTCCGGTTGTGAGCTATGTCGTTGACGGCAAAAGCTATACCGAAGAGGCGTATTTCAAAACTTATCGGAAAACGAAATATCCGATTGGTTCAGAAATGGAAATTTGTTACAACCCTAAAAACCCTGAAAAAATGCGATTTGTCGGGCATCTGTTTCCGTTGCCTATTGGATTGGTGTTTATTTTTATCGGCGCTGTTTTGATTTGGTGCTATTTTCTTTAAACTCAGATAAACAATTTATATTATATCATTTTACCCGACAAAATGTCGGAAAGAAAGATAGTGTAAAGTAGGATATGAAAACTGCTGCTATATATGTAAGACTCTCTCGTGATGATAATTTAGAGGGAGAAAGCTATAGTATAAGATACCTGAAAACAATGTGTCGGTACACACAGGACAAGGTGTAGATGTGCATTATGCACCTTGTACTGCGTAAAATAGGCACAAAAAACCGAGTGCTTACATAACCTTTTCAGATCCTGTAAGAACACTCGGTATGGTGCACCAGAAAGGACTGTTACTCTTTTTAAGGGAGTGCCCCGTATCGCACCTTTTATCTACAAACTTTTGGTTCTTATTAACCTGCATACTTAGTATAACACAAATCGTCTAAGATTTCAACTGTCCCAACAAACTTATAATAAATATTTATATCCTGATATGTTTCGCCCTGATATTCGTACTTTTCGCCGACTTCTATTCTGTCTATAAGCTCATGGAGAATCTCGTAGTTGAGTTCTTTAATTCCAATGTACTTTTCAATCAAGTTTACAAAGTCTATGGCATTATCCTTTGACTTGTGGTATTCGTTAAGCTCGCTTTCACTTCTTGACGCTTCGGCTTTTAATTCTGCCTGTTCTTCTTCGTATCCTGCAAGAAGCGATGCCATTCTCTCACTTGATAGATTTCCTAAGACTGAATTTTCGTATGTCTTTTTAATCAGGAGTTCAAGCTCGCCGATTCGCTTGTTGGCTTTTGCAAGCTTTCGCTGATTATCTTTGGTTTCTGCAATAATCTTCTGCTCGTTGCATTTAAGTGCCGCTTTGTATAGGGCATCTCTGTCGGTTTCTAACAACACGGTCTTTGCATAGATGTCGGCAAGGACTACTCCATATAACTCGTCATACCTTATGTAATGAGATGGGCAGTATTGCTTGCCCTTTAGGTTATATGTGTTGCATACATAAGACCTGGTTGCATTGGAGAACACCAAGGCTTTTTTACAATCCATGCATTTTATTATCTTAGCAAAGATTTGTGTTTCGCCTGTTTTGGTTTCCCTCGCACGACTTTCAAGCAGTTTTTGCACTTCATCAAAGGTTTGCTTATCAATTATCGGCTCATGGGTATTTTTTACTACAATCCATTCATCCTTTGGAACATCCCTGAACTTCTTTGACTTAAAAGGTTTTTCTTTTCTGTGGCTTACCATATTGCCTATGTAAACTTCGTTTATAAGCATATCGCCCACAGTATCATCACACCAATAACATTCATCATCGTGTGCGGTCATAGCAGAGTAATGGTTCATGCCTTGAGCCTTTGCATAGGCAGCAGGAGTGAGGATTTTTTCTTCGTGAAGAATTTTTGTTATTTTCCTTTTCCCATAGCCCTGCTTTGCTAAATCGAATATGTGTTTTACAATATGTGCAACCTCTTCATCGATTATA
>CADBPJ010000020.1 GCA_902796445.1 uncultured Ruminococcus sp.
AGACCATTTACAGCAGTTGAGATATTTTATATTTTGACTGCTGCTTTTATATGCTTAAATAAAATATATAACGTTAGGAGGTGCAGAGAGATGGAGAGAGCAGAGGAGATAACAGGCGATATTTTTGAAAATGATATAGAAATGTATTTAAAAATATTCTGTGAAGAAAATAATATTACAGACATGACAGCCGAACCACAAAGCAGATGGAACGCTGCTCTTATGTATATTAATAAATATGTTTTCAAAGGGACTGACAAATTAAAATTAAAAGGTCCATTAAACGGATATCATAATAATAATTTAAATTTAAACAATTCTAGCTGTGGAGCTTATGATATTAATATTATTAATAATATCTGTGATATATATATTTATTTATGCGGTTTATATGATAAAGAGGTTTCCATAATGGGATTTTCGAAATTAACAGGTATAAATTATGAAACCCTGATGCGATGGGGACGGAAGGGGAACGAGCTAGGGACATCGTCATATGATACATATAAAAAGTTGCTTATGGAGCGTGAAGAAAGTCTGTCGAGTAAATTGGCAACCGGAAATAAAAATCCAGTGGGCATCCTGGCGATATTAAATAAACATTATCAGTGGAATTTGCCGGGAGTGAAAACCGAACAGAACCGCCAGATAAAGACAGCGGAGCAGCTGCCGCAGTTGGGCGAAAATAGTGCGGAATTGGCAGACAATTCGCAGCCGGAAGACATTTCTAATTGTTTGAAAACATCACACAATTAGAAATGCAGTAAATACAAGGGCTTAAGAAAATCAACTATTCGCAAAACAAGGCTTTTACGAATAGTTAAAAGGATATCAACAAGAATTGTATGAATTACACGCACAATAAACGCAAATAACGTAAGCCCATGGGGTGGGGGTCTGTGGGGTGCTGAAATCTTGCCCAACTTGGCCCCGTAAATATTTTTTAAAATAAAAAGCCCTTATACAATGTATCATAAACTGTATCAGATAACTGCGATATGTAAGATATATATTATTAATAGCTTTATAAACACCTCATACATAATAAACAAAAAAATATATAATTATTTACTAGCGATTGACGAAAAAGAGGTTACTATAAACAGCATAAGGTTTAGCTGTAGTAGTTACCTGCTAACTTAGCACAGAAGTTAAAAAAGAATTACAGCAGTTGGAGGAACTAGCGGGTATGGTCCTTCAACTTACAGGAAGTAGTTTAAGGTAAAACACACATAGCAAGTTTAATGATTATTTGATTTCCCCCTTTAATATGTAATCCAAGTGTTGTTGAAAATATACTCCCCTCAAAAAAATGTGTATATGGGTGCAACTCCCATCTTCCTGTCTATCTGATTACTAGAAAATAAGGAGAGGTGCCTTAAGGTAAAGGAATGGTAAGAAGCATGTGTGAATTTTGCGAAATGAAATTTAATGAACGTAATTTAGCCTTTGAGGTAAAAGAACTGTCTGAAAGAAAAGAAAGTAAATACAACGAAGGCTACTATACCGGAATACAGGCATATGTTGATATTGAGGACAGCACGCTAAATATATTTGCTTGCCTTGACAGCGAACATACAAAGCCTTTAGGCATGACTAAGGCTGTAAATATTAATTATTGTCCTATGTGCGGTAGAAAGTTAAGTGAGGTGCCGAAGGATGAAATTTAGGATATATCTGTTCTGTGAATGGGTAAAACAATTCTTCAGATTTTTAAAAAGCATAAAATCATTTTACAAATTCTATGCTGATTATGAATATGACGGAGAAAATTGCCGCTTTATCATTGAACAATACACACAGGTTCTTTGTAACAGGACAAGGCTTATGAGCAAGCCGACATATTACGCAGGAGATGTTATATCACAGCTTGATGATTGGTATTCAGACGATGCAGAATGACCGAGAATTAGTTTTTATTGATTGAGTGAGGAAATGTAGCAAAGAGAGTTGAAAACGAAGATATGAGCCTATTACATAGATTTAAATTTGAACCATTTGACGAACTTGGAAGAGGAAGAGTAACAATAGACGATAAGCCTATTAAATGCAGAGGTTTTGAAATAAAACATTATGTTGATGAATTTCCAAGTGTCAATATTGAAATTATTTGCGTTCCACAGATAGAAGAAACCTCAATTATCAGCGTATCGAATAAAGAAGAGATTGCGGCACTTATGAACAGAGAAGAGTTTGAAGAATTTTGCAAGATATGGGAGAAGATAAATGAATAATAATTGCAACCTAACCACATGCCGATACAACGCAGACGGAAAATGCACGAATGAGGAAAATAGAGAAGAATGTGTGGAGGTTAGTTTATGCGTTTTATGTTTAGAAAAAAGCGATATAAACACGAAAAATCAATAGATGATTTGAAAAAAGAGTATGACAAGAACGGAGAATATAGGCACATAGTTGTAAACGATAAAAATATTCCGTTATGGTGCTGCAAAACAAGTCAAATTTGTAATGTATGTGGATATAAAAATCCAGATATAAAAAACTTGTCTATCAGAAAGTGGATATGTCCAAAATGCGGAAATATGCACGACCGTGATA
>CADBPJ010000021.1 GCA_902796445.1 uncultured Ruminococcus sp.
TATGGCGAGCTCGTCACGAAGCATATAGTCACGATGCTTTATCCCTTTCCTTGTAAATGACTCAGATAATTTATCAGATATACATCCGCCAAAAACAAGAGATGAGGGATTTATCATTGCATTAAGATTATCGACACTTAATTTATCCTCGGAGTAGGGCATATTTATATATACACCGTCAAAAGAAACGGGCACGGGCAAGATGATGATTTCGCTGTCAAGTGCAGGTGTAATATCAACAGTTCTTTGTATCAATGGCGGCAGTGATTTGTCGTCAAATCCACATACACATACATCGTATCCGTCAGTATGCAGTTCATTTGCAACGGTAAGCTGACGTAAATCTCCGCCGATAACGGAAACTGTCTTAAACATAATAAGCATCTCCTTTCAGGTTTTGTATAAAGTATATTATGCAAATTACGTTTTTTTTGATATATAAATTAAGAGGTAAAAATATAGAAAATATGCAATAAAATAAATGAGGGAGCTGTTGCGTTAAGCAACAGCTCCCTCATACCTCTAACTTTATTACTTAAAATAATTAACTCCAGCTTCAAACAGCTTTTGGTTTTTGTTACCAGGAACGTTTGATGCAATGTTCTCGCCGATACGTTCGGAATGCCCCATTTTACCAAGTATACGTCCGTCAGGACTCAAGATACCCTCAATAGCGGCAATGGAGCCGTTGGGATTCCATTCGCTGTCGTATGTTGCTTTACCATTAAGATTTACGTATTGTGTTGCAATCTGTCCATTCTCGGCAAGCTTCTTTATAACATCATCTGATGCGGCAAAACGACCTTCTCCATGTGATAATGCTATTGTATGAACATCTCCTGTTTGGACATTTGAAAGCCAAGGCGATTTGTTAGATGCAATTCTTGTGTATGCCATTCTTGATATATGTCTGCCGATAGTGTTGAATGTAAGTGTCGGCATATCAGGATCAAGGTCACGTATTTCGCCGTATGGTACAAGGCCAAGCTTTACAAGTGCCTGGAAACCGTTACAGATACCAAGCATCAAGCCGTCACGGTTATTGAGCATATTCATAACAGAATCTTTAACCTGCGGATTTCTGAATGCTGTTGCGATGAATTTTCCTGAACCTTCAGGCTCGTCACCGCCTGAGAAACCGCCCGGGATCATCACAATCTGTGATTGGTCAATGCGTTTCTTCATTTCTGCAAGTGATTCTTCTACATCGCTTGCTGTCAGGTTGCGTATAACGAATACGTCTGCCACACCGCCTGCACGCTCAAAAGCACGTGCTGTATCATATTCGCAGTTTGTACCCGGGAATACAGGAATAAATATTCTCGGTTTTGCAAATTTCTCTGATGCAACAGCAGGGCTCTTGCCATCAAATGTGTAAGTTTTAGGCTCCTCTGTAAACTCGCCTGCGTGAGTGGGATAAACCTTTTCAAGCGGAGTTGTCCATGCATTTAGTGCCTCGTCCATTGAAATCTCAACACCGCAAGCTTCAAAAGTACCGTTGTTTGTTGTTTCACCGATTACTATACCGCCACAAACCTCATTCCGTGTTTCAAGAACGATTGAGCCTATGGATGCATTAAAGAGCATATCACTTGTAACGTTATCGTAAAGCTTAACACCTATCTTGTTACCGAATGCCATCTTTGAAATTGTTTCGCAAAGACCAAATCCCTTAATGGTTGATGCTGACAATACATAACCGTCTGTTATAAGCTTGTGTATTGTTTCATACATAGACTTTAACTCATCAAATTTCGGCAAATCGTTTTCATCGCGGTTTAGTGTGAATAGTACAAGCTTTGAGCCTGATTGTTTCAGTTCCTGTGACACTACCTTGTCAGCCTTTGCAGGAGCAACGGCAAATGATGTAAGGGTAGGGGGAACATCTAACTCATTAAATGAGCCTGACATTGAATCCTTACCGCCTATAGCCGCAATGTTGAGTTCAAACTGTGCCTTATATGCACCAAGCAGTGCCGCAAAAGGTTTTCCCCAACGCTTTGGATCATTTCCAAGCCTTTCAAAGTATTCCTGGAATGTCAGATATATTGTCTTATAATCAGCACCCAATGCAACTGCTTTTGAAACAGATTCAATTACAGCATACATGGCACCATGATACGGACTCCACTTTGAAATTTCGGGATTATATCCGAAAGTCATAATTGTAGCTGAATTTGTTGTTCCCTTTAATACAGGAACTTTTGCCGCCATACCATCTGCGGGTGTAAGCTGGTATTTACCTGCAAATGGCATAAGAATTGTTCCTGCGCCGATTGTTGAGTCAAACTTTTCAGCAAGTCCCTTTTGTGAACATACATTAAGGTCACTTAATGTATCAAGCCATTTAGCTTTAACGTCTGTAATTGCCTCTGATTTTGTCATGTTGCCCTTGGGCAGTACAACCTCAATATCTGTATTCTTAACTGCACCGTTTGTATTCAGGAAATCACGTGAAATATCACATATAA
>CADBPJ010000022.1 GCA_902796445.1 uncultured Ruminococcus sp.
CTCAAAAACACAATTAAAATATGCGGATATTTTTGAGTAATTATCTTTACAAGTTCAACTCCCGTTATAGCAGGCATTCTAATATCTGTAACCACTAAATCTATATGGTTATGTTCGATATATTCAAGAGCATCATATGGATCATCAAATTTTGCACTTACTTTAAAATCAAGTTCATTCCAATTGATAGATGGAATAAGGCTTTCTAAAAACGTAATCTCATCGTCAATAAAAATAAGATTATACATTTTAGTATCCCCCCTAAAAATTTAAGGCTGCCACAGAAAATGTGTTTAATTCATTTTACTGCGGCAGTCCTTTCTATTGCTACATAATATTAGTTGTTATTTTTTTTGAATTCGTCTATCTGTCTCTGAACTTCATCACGGATTGTATATACACCCGCTTTTTTAAGTTTATCAAGATATTCATCATAATACTCTGCCGGATCTTCTACGCCTGCTGATATTCTCTTAGAATATTCCTGTCTTACCTTAGTACACTGTGAAATTTCTGTCGTAATCATACTATCATCAAGGAAGAAACCGAGTATTTCTGAACGCTCTGCATTGTCATTGATTTCCTTTGTTTTCTCCCAAATTCCATCTGGCAACTCAGGTGTCAGGTACTGGTTGAATTGGTTACCAAACTTCCAGCCCTTAGCCTTCATATCATAACCTGAATTCTCTATTCTCTCAACTCTTTCGTCAGAAATTTTCTTGTAGTTTACGCCTTCTACACCGAAAACAACCAAATTATAAAGGTCTTTATCTGTATGCAAAAGGTTTATAAATTCAACCGCCTTTTCAGGATTTTTACTCTGAAGAGGTACTCCGAGCATTGTTGCTGTAGCTGTATTATAAGACATTATACCAGGTACAACCTCTTTTGAAACATATTCATGTCCTGTCATACGTGTCCTCTCTTCTGCATCGCCCGGCTTTGATGCATCATTTGTTTGAACATAACGTCCTGCATTAAGATCAGCGGTGTCATCTGTTACTGTTGCTGCATCTTTTCTTACGAATCCCTTTTGATAGAACTCATGACACAGCACTGCACGATTATATCCACCAGGCATTTCAGCTGATACTTCAACCTTATCATTTTCAGGGTTGTATCTTACTAAATCGTAAAAAACGTCATATGTTCTCGTTTTATCAAATTCGCCTGCAAAACAAGCACCTGCACGCTCTGGAATCAAATCAGGCTCGTTATCTCTGATTTTTTCAAAAAACGGAATTAAATCGTTATATGAATTAACTGAATCCAAATCAAGACCGTATTTATCCACCATATCTTTTCTGAATACAGCTGCTGTACCCATAGACATTATCTGAATATTTGGTACTGCGTACAATTTACCTTCGTATGTACAAGACTTCCATATGTCTTCATCAATAGTATCATAAACTTCTAAATTCTTTACGTATTCTGTGATGTCTGTCAAAGCTTCTTTTCTGATAGCATTCTGTAATGTGTAAAGATATCCGATAAAGCACAAGTCCATTTCCTCGCCTGATGCAAGCATCATTTCAAGCCTTTGATTGTATGAACTTTCATCAATAAATCTAAGGTCAATATTTACACCTATTTTCTCCTGAGTAATCTTGTTTATTTCCTCAACTACTGCATCCTTACCAGGCTGGTTTGCATCTGCTGGCATATACCATACAAGTGTCTCTGCATCCGCCTTCTTTTCACATGCGCATAGAGACATAGCTCCTGCAAGCATCGTCGCACATAATAGTGCTGACATTACTCTTTTTAAAACTTTTTTCATTTTTCCTTTTCCCTTTCTCTTTTAAATTGAATAAAGTTAACCTAATGTGTGAATTTTAAATATGCTTTCTACACCCCCTTGTATCTGAAATTATATTTAATGTTAACCCTTAACGCTTCCTATTGTAAGACCTTTTACAAAGTATTTCTGGAAGAACGGGAACACTAAAAGTGCAGGACCTGCTACGACAATAGCCATAGCCATACGTACACTCTCTGTAGGAATACTTGATGTATCCTTCTGAATTGACATATTACCCGAGTTTTCGCTTAAAAGCTTTATATCATTCATTATTTTCTGTAGCAAATATTGTAAGCTGACAAGTTTAGGATCGTTTATATATAATAACGATGTAAACCAGTCATTCCATTTTCCTAAGAAAATAAATAGTGCAACAGCTGCAATAACAGGTTTTGACAACGGTATAACCATTCTGAAGAATATTCTGAATTCGCCTGCACCGTCAACAAGAGCCGACTCAAAAATTTCTTTAGGCAGATCGTTAAAGAAAGTTCTCATCATAAACGTGTACCACACACTAATCATTGATGGAAGAATATACACCCAGATAGTATCACCCAGATGAAGGTATCTTGTAATCAATATATAGCTTGGTACAAGACCTCCGCTGAAAAGCATAGTGAAGAATAATAGAAAACTAACAAAATTTCTACCCTTTAACTCTTTTTTTGTAAGAGGATATGCCAACATTGCCATTAACAACACGCTCAAAGCAGTTCCGATTACAGAAAATGCAAATGTGACCTTATAAGCATCAATTATTGTCGTTGGATTTTTAAACACGTATTTATATGCCTCAAGCGAAAAATTTGACGGAATCACTTGATAACCGCTATATAAAAGTGTTTTCTCATCTGTCAATGATACACCTATCACCAAAAGCAAAGGATATATAGTCTAAAAGCAAGCAGCCACAAGGACTATATTTATTATTATCTGCGCAATCTTATTTTTTCTTTTCATTGTCATTCTCCTTAGAATAGTGCATTATCAGGGTTGATTTTACGAGTAATATAGTTAGTAATAAGTACAAGAACCATACCAACTATTGATTGCAAGAAACCGACTGAAGTTGACAAACTCATATCACCCGTAACAGTAAGTGTTCTGTACAAGTATGTATCTATAACGTCAGTTACAGAATAGAGTGCACCTGAATCTCTCGTTACCTGATAGAACAAACCGAAATCCGCTCTAAAAATATTACCAATCTTTAATATGGTCAAAATAGCGATAAGCGGTACAAGACACGGTAAAATTATATTTTTTACAATTTTCAATTTGCCGGCACCATCCACTTCAGCCGCCTCATATAAGGTTGAATCAATTCCCATCAAGGCCGCATAATAAATGACGCTGTCCATACCTACAATCTTCCATGTATTGGTGATAGTCAGGATTAATGGCCACCATTTCGGTTCAGAGTACCAGTTGATTTGGGATATACCGAAAGCACCGAGAATCTTGTTTATAGTACCATACTCAGGGCTCAACAATGCATAAACCATATATGCAACAACAACCCATGATAGGAAATGCGGTGTAATAAATATCGTCTGATATACCTTAGTAGCTATTCGGCTTTTTAATTCGTAGAAAATCAATGCCACAACAACTGCCGAAATAACACCTACCACGATAAAGAGTAGATTAAGAAGTATAGTATTCCGAGTGATATTCCAGAAATCGTTTGACTTAACCATAAATTCAAAATTCTTCAGGCCTACCCATTCACTTCCCAGAATACCTCGGCTGTATTTATAATCTTTAAATCCTATTATTATACCAAACATAGGTATATATGAAAATACTATTACAAACAGCAACGGAATTGCCATCATTCCATATAGTTGCCATTTGCGATTACCTAATGTACCTTTTGATTTTGTGGAAACCTTTCTTTGTTTAATTACTTCTTTCATCTGTTATGCATCCTCCCATTTGATTTCCTTATAAGGAAATGTAAGTTTTATTGTTGTTCCCAATTCGTCTGAATCTATACTCAAGCCGAACTCATCACCAAATAAAATTTTTATTCTCTGATTAAGGTTTGAAAGTCCGATAGACCCATTTCTGCGAACAATACTTTTATGCAATCCTTCCCTAATCTCCTTAATTCTATCTTCCTCTATTTGCTTACCCGTATTATGAATTTCAAGGACAAGTTTCTCACCTTGCCGTTTGCCATAAATGCTTATAGAACAATTTTCTTTCGTTGGCAGAATGCCATGAAATAAAGCATTTTCGATAATCGGCTGTAAACAAAATTTTATCACCTCACAATTATAAAGTTCATAATCAATGTCCCATAGAACACTGAATTTATCCTTATACTTTATTTTCTGTATTAAAATATATTTATTTGCAAGTTCAATCTCATGTTCCAACGGAATCGTGTAATTTTCTGAATTTAAAGCTTCACGGAATAAATCCGAAATTATAGAGACAATATACTCCGCCTCTTCACAGCCCTCGAGCTCTACAATCTTCGAGTTTATGAGTTGTAATGAATTAAACAGGAAATGCGGATTAAACTGAAGCTGAAGCATAGTCAAACGCATATTTTTATACTCAATAAGTTGATTTTCAAGGTCTTTATCAATATTATTGTTGACATTAATATCCAATAATACTTTATCATATATAGACGGTACAGAATTATCCTTTGATAAATTCCCACTGTCAAAGCTATTTTCATCAATAATATTTACTAATTGCAATATCAGCTTGTAAAAATATACTGTAGCAACAATCGTCGTAAATAATGCAAAGAGTAGCAATCCGACTAAAAGCAGTATGATAAAATAAATTTTTACAACTCTTTCACCCTTAGATTCTATATACAGTGCATCAATACCGTCAAACTCCGTTGGATTGATAATGTAATACATATCACTATACTGTGACACATTTGAAGCATTTTTTTGCTCGATGTTGTCTATCAACCGTTCTTGCTCCTCAGATATTGAAGACAGAGAATAAATCGGAGAATTATGATCGAGTATAATATAGTTATGCTCATTATTGCCAAGGTCGCGAATTGAATCATCTGTGAAATTTAATATAATCCATCCGCCGTCCTGTAATCCGTAGCTCAATCTTTCAAATACCGTAATATATGTTTTTCCGTTATATTTGCGTACAACCAACTGTTGATTATCGCAATACTCAATCCATTCCGTATCGTCATATGGTGTTGAGTTTCGAACGTTAAACTGAATACCATCACTCGTTATAACTTGGCCCGTTCGGGGTCTGTATACATATGCGGACTCTAAAGAGCCTATATGCAATTTCATATTATGCAAGCAATTAATCGAATCTATTATATATTGTTCCTCGTATTCGATGACATTATCTTTATAATCAAGCCAGATACCTATATCTGAGTCAGTGGTTGCGATGTACATACACCGGTTCTTGTCCTGATAAATAGTATCTATTTTTCTTGAAAGCTGCTCTACAGAGGTTTTCATTGACTGATAGATTTCTCTGTCAAGCTTATCGTTGTAGCTTGCTATGAGGACAACACTAACAATAGCAAATGGTACAAAAGTCATAATAAGTACACCTAAAAGGATTTTACAAAATATGCTTTTGTGCTTATACATTTTAATATTATCAATGACTATTTTAAGTGTCATAACACACGCCCTCCAAAGGGTATTAATTTACCGTAAAGCTTTGTACGTTGCCTTCTTTGGCAGTAATATCCATGGTTTTGGCATTGATTACAGGAATAACTGTCCAATAATACGTACCTTCGGTGAGGTCAACATCAGCTGTTGTAAAGGTTGTTGTTATCTCGTTAACAATATCCGTTAAGTCACTGTCTCTCGCAATCACAAGCTTATATTCTCCGCACATAAACACCTTTGACCATGAGAACGTCACATCACCATCAACGTATGCATCATTGTAAGGATAATATAATTTCTGCTCTAAACCCGAAACCGAAACATCTATAGCCCCGATACCGCTCGGAAGCACAACTTGCGGGACATCTACTATTACGGTATTGTTGTCAACCTCACCAGCATCTCTCTCTACAGCAGCATCAGGTGCAAGCATCAATTCACCGCCGTATATCGTGTTATTCTTTATATTGTTATGCTTAACCTTACGCATCCACTTTTCGGTATCACCCTCATCAGTATATCCATCTGACAAGCGATTGTCAACGCTTAATTCTGCATTTTCATACCAATCCACAAGATATGGGAACTTATTCTGGAGCTCTATTCTATTGTTGTATGCCGTTGTTCCCTCGATAAATACGCTTGGTTTAGCAGTAAGCTTGCCAACTCTTCTGCCCTGATAGTAATTATAGTAGTTAGAGCCTTCACGAATATTTGAATTATACAGAACATTATCAGCAAATGTCAGATAATTTCCGTTATTAGTATAGATACCATCGTAAATATCTTCACATATATTGTTATATATCATTTTACCTATGCCACAGTCATCAGCATAAAATCCTTTAGCTTTTGTCTGATGTGCATAATTATATCTCACATGTGCACCTATTGTGCCTACACCGCCTCCAAAACCTACTGCGTTACCGCCCATATATACAACGCCTGCATCATGCTCAACGTTTGGAGCGTTGTAAACCTCGTTATATTCAATAATAGTATCACCTTGTGAGCTTTCAAATATAACATGTGAGGCAACATCAGTAAAAACATTGTGTGAAATCACACTGCCTGGTGCGCTGTTGTAAATTGCATTATTTTCAAAACCTGAACCCAGGCAATTCTGTACATAGTTTCGTTTCGGTTGAATACCACCTTGCGAGTCTTCAATTCTCACACCATCACCTTCAGCTATTCTGAAAAATTTGCTGTTGATTACACCGCAGTCGCTCGAATCACTAATCTTGATACCGGCATATATATTTTCAAATTCACAGTTCTGTACCCTAACATTGCTTGAATTAGTAATGGTAATGGCACGGTCACGTGAATTTTTAAAGTTAATCCCATTAAATACTACATTATTACAATTATTGAGATTAAAGAAGTTCTCTTTTTTTGACTCACCCGCAAGCCAGATATTCTCATCACCCTTTGCACCTTGTAGCAGATACAGTTCAGCTGTATCTGAATCTGTGTGCGGATAAAGATATATCATATCATTTACCGTGTCTATTGCAAATTCGCCAGGCAACGTAACCTCATCAACAATATTCCAATAATATCTGTTTGGCTTTGTTTGCTGAGCGGTTGTCATCTTACCGAAAAATGTGGTAGAGTATTTTGTCGCCACACTATTGCCTGTAATGCTCTTTAAAGCAATACTGTTTTTCTGACAGTCAGAGGCAAACCAACCTGTCACCCATATATTATTCTTATTGCTCCAATCGGGAATATCATTTTCAATGTAGGTAAATCCTTTATCTATCTTCCCTGAAAAGAACTCATGGTAATACACTGTATTATCCACATATCCATCCGCTTCAGTATAGCGGTCAGTATATGTAATTTCCGAATTCAGATAACCATTTTTAGGGTATCTTGAGAAATTCATTACTTCGCCGTCAAATATAAGCACAGGCCTTGTTGCCGTACCTATTTTAACGTCACTGTCAAATATACCCAAATCAGCAAAGCTTGCAGACTTTACTATATCTCCTTTAAACTTTGAATAATCAAGTTTTATTACCGAAGATAATGTGACCTTATCATCTTTAAACGCAGAGAATGTTATATTACTGCGATTCAGGCTTATCTCTTTATTTACGACATAATCCCCTTCAAATAAGTAGATTGTATCAATATTTAAGTCATTGTTTGCAAGCTCTACAGCCTTTGCAACTGTATTAACAGGATTTGCAAATGAGCCGTCATTTTCATCATTTCCGTATTTGGAAACGAAAATCTCGTTTGAACTTTCTGTATCTATATTATCTAATACATTTGCAATCGGTGTCGATTCCTTTCTTACAGTAAAGCATTCCCATACACCATCAGCCGATATATCATCTAATGTATCGGGGAGTCCTAAATCAGTTACTGTACTTTCCTGTGCAAGATACCTGATTTCACATTCTGCCAAAGGAATTATAGTATCACCCCATAACGCAAAAGCCTTTGCATATGCCGCATCATCAGATATCTTAAGCTTTGCTGTTGACATTGCAGTTTCGCCATTCGGTACAGTTATGGCATCACCTTTTGCAAATTGTATAAAACGTCCCTCACTGTCGTATATAGCAATGGCAGGAGTTAAGACATAATTTTCAATATTATAATTATTATGCACAGAAATTTTCATTTCTGTTTCTGTGCCGTTAAATGTAATAAACATTTTCGGCTTTACACTATCCATCATCGAAGTGTAGGACATAATCAACTTACCGTTAAATAAGTTATCTCCCTCGCGGAAAATCACATTGCAATCCTCGGGGTTTTCATCTGTTACAAAATTAATATCGAATACGCCAGCGGAATTGGTACGAACCTGATCGCACCAAATCACGCCGCCGTCATTATCCTTTATTATAACAGTTACAGCAGAATTTTCGGAGCCGACACCTGAAATACTGACTACGTTATTCCCTGTATATTTGCCCATTTCAAATTCTGTTGCAAATGCTGACACTGTATGAATTAAAACAAGTAACAATGCAACACATTGAGTTAATATTTTTTTTGACATAGTATATATTCCCCTTCCCTATAATCTGATACAGGGAAGAGAGAATAAACTGTTTTCCCTATCAGTTAGTCGGATATTTCAAATGAATGAATTTCCGATGGTGTACTATCAATATTCATTGTTTTTGCGTTCACCACAGGCTCAACTCTCCAATAGTACGTTCCCGGTTCTGTAAGTTTGAGTAGATATGATGTTTCTATAGTCGAATATGAGCCCAGAACTTTTTTCATATCTTTATCAAGTGCAACAACAAGTTTGTACTTGCCTGCCATATGTTTTGGCGACCATCTGAATACGATTTCACCGCCTTCTATTTTTGACTTATCAGTCGGTGCATAGCAGCTGATTTTGGTATCTAAAAGCTGTAAATCGCTTTCAGGACCGATTTTGGTGAAATCAGTTGCTTCAAAACCAGGTAGTATATTATATATTGGTGCATCCTCTTTAAGATTAAGATCACCGTTTTCGTAATCGACAAATCCAGGGTCTGATTTTGAAAGAATGTTATTAGAAACCTCACCAGGATCCTCCAATGATGCCTCAGGCCGATGAATCAAGGTTGAATTCCACAAATAATTGTTTCTGATGTTGTTGTGTTTCATCGTACGTAACAATATTTGTGTAGGTCCCTCACCTGAATAAGTCGGGCTCATACGTTCCTCCGAGCTCTTACGAGCCAAATCAAAGTACTCTTTAAGGAACGGATACCATGACTCAAGTTTAAGTACGCGTGGATAGCCAGCAATCAAGTGAGAAGGCATACTTGTGAGTGCCTGTGCAGGTACTCCCAAATAACGATAAAAATAGTTAGGATCCTGACTCAAACCGCGGGTTGTATTCATTACAATATTATTATCCCATGCTAAATAGTTAGCATTATGTGACTTTATTCCTGTTCCAAGGTCATCAATAATATTTCCGTATACAAACTTTGTAGTACCGCAGTCATCGTTATATATGCCGACAGCCCTTGAGCCGTGCAGATAGTTATAACGTATCTGGCTACCTATATCTGCAGTTCCGCCTACTAAACAGCTGATGGCGGGACCGCCAACATAAATCATACCGCCGTCCGTATTGACATTAGGTGCATCGTAAATCTCATTATATTCAGTAATGTTCTGGTCAAGACCGTCAGGATAAACAGGCATAGATGCTACGTGAGTTATAATATTATGAGAAAATACCGAACCGCTTGACGGATATGCGAATGTAGATTCGTTTAATTTGGAGAATGCACAGTTCTGTACGAAATTACGTTTAAAGTAATCAGAACTCTTTGCTCCGTTAAATCTTACACCGCCCATATCACCCATAGAGAATACGTTACAGTAAATCATACCTGAATATGCAGTGTCATTAACCAACTGAAGTGCACCGAATGCATATTGGAAGTTACAATTCTGAACAACGCATCGGAATGAATCTGTAAATCTTAGACATAAATCGTTTGTCATACCAAAATTGATTCCGTTGAATATAATATTCTCACATTCTTCAAGAGTTATAAGAGCATCGTCTGTAATGCCAATATCCGACAGCCAGATATATTCGTCACGCTTTAGTCCGCGAATTAAGAAAAGCTCAGGATCCTCTGAATCATCATAAGGATAAATATAAATCTTCTCGTTTTCAAGATCTATAGCCATATCACCTGGCGTCTTGACTTCCTCGATAATATTCCAATAATATCTTTCGCCTGTCTTTTGTTCGTCCAATAATCTGCCGAAGAAGGTTATGGAGTTCATGGTCTTAACGGTACCTGCCTGATCATCAATTTTATCTACTCTATAGCTCTTTATAAAATGATCTGCAGCAAATCTGCCGTGAACCCAGATGTTATTTGACTTTTTCCATTTATAAACCTGTTTTTCGGGCTCTGTATAAGTAAAACCAGGGTCAACCTTACCGTCTTTAAAGTAATCACTCCAATAGGTTACATTGTGTACAAAACCATCAGCTGCTTTTAACCTTGATACAAAATTAAACGAGCTTCTTATATAAGCTGATGCAGGATAACGTGAAAAAGACATCTCCGCACCATTATACAATATTTTCGGTCTCGCAGATACACCTATTTTAACATCTTCAGCTGTAATACCCAAATCATCAAAAGTAGCAACTTTGATATTATCCTGAGTATTTTTGTCCATTACATTAAGCAAATCAAAATCATCTACCATCTTAAACTTTTTATAATCAAGCTTTACTGCAGATGAAATATTAACATTCTCATTGTTGTATGATGAGAAGAATACAGGGTGTTCATTAGTACCTGAAAGCTCTTTATCAATAACGATATGATCTTTAATACTATAGTTACCCTCACGGAAATAGATGACTATTCCCTCTTCTTTATTTGGAACTGCTGTTGCAAGTTCTATTGCCTTTTCTACTGTTTTCACAGGAGCATCAATTGTGCCGGGATTACTGTCATTTCCGTTAGTTGCAACGAAAATCTGAGTTTTTCCTGATACCTCGGCGGGTTTTATAACATTTGCCTCCTGCGGTAATTCCTCTTTTAATGCTAAATAAGTGTCCCAAACTGTGCTGGTGTCATGCGCCTTCATTTGATCAGGAAGCCCGAAATCAAGATTAATAGCACCGGATTTCGGCGTGTTCTTTATTTTTTCATCCATGTCCACCGCCGCAAATACACTGACAGATGAGGACAGCAACGCTGCTGTCAATATTCCTGCTATTATTTTCTTCACAGTTGTAACTCCTTTCTTTTAGTGTCATGCAAGACGGGCATTGCCCGTCTGCATGTCATATAGTTATTTACTCTACAGTTACCGCTACTGCATCGCAGTACGGAATAATGTCTGTAAAGTTATTCCATGCGAAGCACTTAACTGTCGCAGGCTTCTCAGTTACCGTAAACGGTGTCTTCAATGTAACAGCTTCAGAGCTTGTTATCGTTTGATTTGGATATATCTCTACTCCAAGCAATCTGTTACTGCTGTCGTATGCTACGACGATAACGTATGCTGTACCTGTAGCTTCGTAGTTCTTCAATGTTGCATTATAGCTTACCGCCTTAGTATCTTCATTGTAGCTTACACCTGTTACGCTGTCTATATAAATACTTGTTGAAGCCTTTGTATTTACAGTCCATTCTCCGCCCATAAGGTTACCATATGCATCTGCTACGTCCTTTACTATAACAGTATATGCTGTTTTTTTACTCATACCCTGAGGTGTGATCGTGATACTGTTTTTACCTGATGTAACTTTAACCGTTACAGGATTTTCCTCTGCGTCTTTAACAGAAACATTATCTGCTGTAGGTGTCATACCCAACTCATTTGCAAATGTCACTGTAAGCGGAGCATCCGCAAGAATTTCTGTTGCTGATATTGTTGACACAGGAGTTGCAATTCCCTTTGTTTTATAAGCTACGCTTATGTCACTGAAAGTGATTCCTCTCCAGCTGTTTGTAGCTACGCCGAAATATCCCATTGTTGATACAGGAGTTGCATCTGTACAATTGATAACAACAGCGCCTGTAGTCTCATATCCTGATGTCGGAGTTACTGTACACTTAATTCCAAGACCGCTTTCTGACTTTGTCAATTCAAGTAATAATCCCGTTACTTGTGCGCCTTTACCATTCATTGTCAAAGTTGTTGTAGCATCTTTTATATCCACCCAGCCTGCTGTTCCGTCGTTTTTCTGTAATGTAAATGTTGCAATTTGAGTGCCATTATCGTGGGATTTTTTCAATCTGTATCCCTTAACACCGGTGCAATTGAAGTCTGTAGGAACCTTATCCATATTAAAATATGTAACGTTAGTGTACTTATCCAAATTTGTGAATTCAGTCTTATCTGTCAAGCTTATTGAATATGAATCGGCAAACATACGGCCTGTATATGTAGCCCATTTATCACGAATGTCTTCTGTCCATACATTAGTTATCGTGCTATTACCAAGGACAAAACCA
>CADBPJ010000023.1 GCA_902796445.1 uncultured Ruminococcus sp.
GAACACAGAAGTTAAGCTCAATCGCGTCGATGGTACTTGGCGGGCGACCGCCCGGGAGAGTAGATCGCTGCCGGATTATTTCAATCTTATGGCTCCATGGTCAAGCGGTTAAGACACCGCCCTTTCACGGCGGTATCGCGGGTTCGATTCCCGCTGGAGTCACCAAAAACCATATAAGCAGTTTTAATAGACTGCTATGTATGGACCATTAGCTCAGTTGGTTAGAGCTCCCGGCTCATAACCGGACGGCCCTAGGTTCGAGTCCTAGATGGTCCACCAAAAATCGTGGACAATATAGATGCCATCTATATTGTCCTATTTTTATGCGGTTTTTGAGTATTCCCACAAAAATCGGAGTGGGAAGCAAACAGTAGTTTCCGCCCACGCTTCTACAGAATTGAGAGGGAGATGTCTACAAATATCTGTATTCTTTTGGAGATTTGCCTGTTTTAAATTTGAATAAATTTGAAAAATAGTGTTCATCGCAAAAATTTAGAGTTAAAGCAATTTCTTTTACAGATAAATCTGTATCACGAAGCATATTTTCCGCTATCTTTATTTTGTTGTAAATATGATATTTATATGGTGTTATTCCGTATGCTTTTTTAAAAATTCGAATAGCATGTTCGTTGGTTTTATAGATAAGCTTTGATAAATCTTCGATATTTATTTGATTATAAATATTTTTATCAATATAGTTTTTAATAATTATAGCATCATCAGATATATCAATGTTTGTATCTCTGTTTGCTGCAAGGGCTTGAATCATCTCGTGGAAAACAATAGAAATTTTTGATGCGATTTCCTTTAATGAATATTCGGTTGAAACTAGTAAGCTGTGTATTTCTCTGAAATATTTCTCGGTATTGCAGTGAACAATATTTCGATTATGCAAATAATAAGTGTTTATAAGTGAAGTAATCAAAGGACCGGAAACATTAATCCATATTTTAGTCCATGGCGAATCTTCGCTTGAGAAATATTCATGGTTATCTCCTTCTAACAAAAAGTATGTATCACCCTCCTGTGGATGCAAAAGTTTATCTTTAACAATAGTTCCTGCACCGGAAATAACATATTCAAAGCAAGCAACTGATGAATTAGGACGATATATTCTGTAGTTTTTATCACAATAAGAAATTCCTGCAAGATGAACGATTATTGGCTCATCTTTATCGAAAATAGGACACGGCACAAATATCTCTTTCACATCAATAATCCTCACTTAATTATCAAAAATACTTATTGTATTATTCGAATTATAGCATTATAATACAAGTTAGTCAATATCAAACTGCAGAGCTTATTATGGAAATACCCATATTAAAATATCCAAACATGCAGTTGGAAAGGAAGTATTTATTATGAGAGACTTTTATTGGGATAACACATGGTTTTTTGGAGCGAATTTTATACCTTCTAATGCAATAAATCAGCTGGAAATGTGGCAAGAGGATACTTTTTCACTTGATGTAATCGAACGAGAACTGGGCTACGCAAAGAGTATCGGTATGAACATAATGCGTGTTTTCTTACACGACCTTCTTTGGGAACAGGATTCTGAAGGTCTCCTCTCAAGAATGGACGCATATTTATCTGTTGCGGATAAGCATGGAATAAAGACTATGTTTGTATTTTTTGACGATTGCTGGGGAAATGAATTTTCATTAGGCAAACAGCCTGACCCGGTTGAATTTTCACATAATTCGGGATGGGTAAAATCTCCGGGTACAGTAGCCGCGGACGATTTATCTCAAAGACCTCGCCTTGAACGGTATGTAAAAGGTGTACTTAAACATTTTGCAAATGACAGAAGAATTGCTGTATGGGATTTATACAACGAACCCGGAAATGGCGAAAGTGGCAATCATATAACAAACACCGGTCTTCGTGAAAGTGAATCACTTCCATTGCTGTTAGATGTTTTCAAGTGGGCAAGTGAAATTGCACCATCACAGCCATATACCGCAGGTGTGTGGAGAGACAATGAGCCATTTAATGAAATAAACGAGGCAATTTTAAAATATTCCGATATAGTGACATTTCATGTTTACGGAAACAAAAAGAGTACAGCTGATATTTACTTGAAGATGAAAGAAAAGGCAAATTCCCGCCCTATAATATGTACAGAATATATGGCACGTCACTATGGGAGTACATTTGAAGAGGTATTACCATTCTTAAAAGAAAACAATATAGGTGCAATAAACTGGGGATTGGTATCAGGAAAAACACAAACCATATATCCGTGGGTTTCTTACGACAAAGAAGATCGTCTTGCAATGCCTTTTCATGATATATTTGAAAAGGACGGAAGATTTTTGGTTCCTGAAGAGGAGCAGGTTTTTAATAAATACACGATAAAGTAATATGAACTGCTTTGTTTAGAAGCACATAATATGGCATCTATTTCGTACATGAAAGCCAAGCCAAAAATCCTATCGTAAGATGGGATTTTTGTAATGAATAGTGAAGTCGCCTACGGCTGATGAATAATGAATAATTAAGGTAAGTTTTTCTGGCGAAAAACTGGAATTATATAATGAATTGTGGTAAAATAACTTTGTTGGTGTAAATGTAACATATGTTTGACGATTGAGAAAATATGGATATTATTTTTTGTAAATTATATTTACAAATGCTCCCTGATATGATATAATAGGCATACTACGTAAGCAGAGATGGTCATATTGACAAGACCTAAAATATGCAGTAAGAGTATTTTTCAGCAGCTTGATTTCAACTGATATTGTAATTGATGAAATGAACGTAATAGAAAGGATTATAGTATGAAATTACTTGAAACAAAATTTAAACTTTTAAGTAGTCTTGAAAAAGTATTCTTTGATTTCCCTGAAGAATTACAGGAATTAAAAAGTGCGAGCTTGCTTAAAAATGAGATATATTCATTCCAGCTTGCAACATATTTTAAGGCGGAAACTGATTGGGATGTGAAAGGCAAAATTATAATTGACTCCGAACTTAAAGACTATATAAACATATATAAGATTGACTACGTACCTGGTAAAATGGTTGTAATGTCAAGCGAGTTTGGCGATGATGATTTTATTACAAAGCATCCGGGCTATTTCCCTGATATAATGAATAAATTGGAAGACAATAGGTTTGTTGTAACAAGTGAACACGTTACATCGTTTTGGTTTGCTTTGGAACCACAAAGTAAGATAACGGGAAAACATAAAATTAAAATTAAATTTTATGATGACGATGATATCTTTATTGACGAAGTGGAGCATGATGTCAATATAATTGATGCAGAGTTGCCAAAACAGAAGCTTATTTGTACAGGCTGGTTTCATGGTGATTGTATTGCCGCATTACATAATGTAGAGATAGGCAGTGATGCTTATTATGAAATAGTAAGGAAATTTATTGACGTATACAGAAAATTCGGTCATAATATGATTCTTACACCTTTGTTCACGCCGCCTCTTGATACAGATGTAGGTGCAGAACGTCCGACAAATCAGCTTGTTAAGGTTACACAGACAAATGGGGAATACACCTTTGATTTTAATGAGCTTGACCGTTGGATAGATATGTGCTTGCAATGCGGTATAGAATACTTTGAAATGTCACATCTGTTTACCCAATGGGGTGCTGAGTTTACACCGAAGATTATGGCTACTGTGGATGGTGAATATAAACGTATATTCGGCTGGGATGTTGAGGCATTGTCTGAGGAATATACAGGTTTTTTAGCCGCATTTATGCCTGAGCTTATAAAATACTTAAAAGGAAAGAAAGTATATGACAGATGCTTTTTCCATGTGTCTGACGAGCCGAGCGAAAAACATGCTGAGCAGTATGTTAAAGTAAGCGGAATAATACGCAATTATGTTGGTAAGGAACGCATGATGGAGGCGATATCGGATTATGTGTTCTACGAAAAAGGTCTTATAAACAGGCCTGTTCCATCAAATGACCATATAGACCCATTCTTAGACAACAATGTAGAGCATTTATGGACATACTATTGTTGTTGTCAGGGAAACAAGGTTGCAAACAGGTTTATGGCAATGCCATCGTACAGAAACAGAATATTAGGCTATCAGTTGTATAAATACAATATTGAAGGATTTTTACAGTGGGGGTTTAATTTCTGGTTCGGAGTAAGATCAAGATGTGTGATTGATCCGCACTTCGTAGCTGATGCAAACAATGGTTTCCCGGCAGGCGATTCGTTTGTTGTATATCCGCTCAACAATGCAGGTGAGCCTGAAACATCCTTAAGATTATATGTTTTTAACGAAGGATTGCAGGATATGCGTGCATTAGAACTTTTGGAAAGCTTAGCCGGACGCGAGATGGTAGAAAGCTTATTGACAGATATAAACAGATTTGCGGAATATCCCAGAAATTCAGAATATATTCTCAATTTGCGTAAGACTATAAATGCAAAAATTGAAGAACATATGTAATTTAATTATATGAATAATAGATGAACCCGATATTGTGCAGTGCTTATTTCCCGTATGCGGATTATCGTGAAGTAAATTTCAAGTATTCATTTTTTTTAAAAATCATAAGTGCATCACCCACTCTATAAAATATCTGATATTGATATTATAACACAAGGGGTGATGCAGGAGATTTTTATTGAATGTCGGTTACTTCATAGCCTTGCTCTGTAACGGCATGTGATAATATATCGTTGTCAATATCCTTATCCATTGTTACGACTGCAGTTCCTGTCTTGTGGCTAACCTCAACTGCTGTAACACCGTCAAGCGCTTC
>CADBPJ010000024.1 GCA_902796445.1 uncultured Ruminococcus sp.
CATATATTTGTTATCATAAAAACAAAAGGAGATAGGTTGACAAGACAAGAGAAAAAGCTTATAATAAATATGCTAAAAGAAGGGATAAGCTTTAGGGACGTATCATTATTAGATAAGATTAAAACAATAGTACGGTGGCTCGAAGCAACTATGATCAGACAGATAAGAAGAATGAAGTGGAAAAAATAAGTGTTATAGTGCCTATTTATAATGTTGAGAAATATCTTGAGAGATGTATAGACAGCATAACAAACCAGATATACAAATATAATCGTGAAAATGGAGGAATATCATAGATGATCAATGTACTCATGTGTGTTAATAAAAAATATATGGACAAGGCGGAGGTCACATTATATTCATTGACGAGGCACACAAACGAAGAAATAACGGTTTATCTGATCAATAAAACATTAACGGAAAATGATATCGACAAATTCAAACACTTCTTGGAGAGGAGATGCAGGATAAAACTGAATGTTATAGAGATGAGAAACTCATTTTTTGATGATCTGCCTATAACAGAGGAATTCAGCATAGAAGTCTATTTCAGAATAATAGCACAGTATATCCTGCCGAAGGATATAGACAGAATATTGTGGCTTGATGCCGATCTTGTTGTATTAAATGATATATCGAGGTTTTATTATCAGGATATGGATGGATATTGTGTTGCAGCATGCGCCGATGGGGGGAACGGTGCTGATAATGAAATACAAGAAATAAAAAAAAGATTAGGGATCAAGGATACTCATACATATTTCAATTCAGGAGTATTGCTGATGAATTTGAATGATCTGAGAGTCTGTTATTCTCTTGACGAGACGATGAAAATATGTGGTGATTTAAAGGACAAGCTGCGTTTCCCAGATCAGGATCTGCTAAACTATTTGTATCAGGATAAAACCAAGTATTGTGATGGAAAGTTGTATAACTACCAAGCACATTCTATGACCGGTTTTAATGAGAAAGAAACAGTGATTCTGCATTATACATATCATAAACCTTGGCAATATGTGTGGAGGCGTATAGGGAAGGTCAACCATGAAAAATACTATTGGATAACTAAGCTTAAAATCGGTGCATTAAAGGATATTACTATTGGTTTGGGCAGTAATGTTTTGTATAGAATATACAGACCTTTCAGGAAGATAGTGAGAATAGTACGCAAATAAATATCATAGTATCCGATCAAGAGGATATTTAACAAGGAGATGGAAAATGGATAAAATATCAATAATCATTCCTGTTTACAATGTTGAAACTTATATTCATAAGTGCATCGGGAGTGTGCTTGCTCAGACATATAGAAATATTGAGGTAATACTTGTAGATGATGGGTCTCCTGATAATAGCGGGATCATATGTGATGAATATGCCAAAAAAGATAAACGAGTGAGCGTGATACATAAAAAGAACGGCGGTTTATCGGATGCAAGAAATGCGGGTATAGATGCCGCAACTGGTGATTATATCGCATTTGTAGATAGTGATGACTATATAGCGCCGGATATGATCGAAAAGTTGTATGAAACCCAAAAAAGAAATAATGCGGATATAACTGTTTGTGGTTACAGATGGGTAGATAAGGAAGGCAAAAATCTGAAAAGCTTTCATATGAACTCAATGGTATGCTCGGGTAAAGAAATACTTAATGAATATCTTGTCAACAATATAAATGAGTGGCTTGTTCTGGTTGTAGCATGCAATAAACTTTTTAAAAGGAGCTTATTTGATGAAATTCGCTTTCCATATGGTAAGCTTCATGAGGATAGCTTTGTTGTGCACGAACTTCTGTATACGGCGAATACGGTAGCTGTAATTGAGGATGAATGTTATTTCTATTTTCAGAATGAGGAAAGTATAGTAGGAAAAAAATATACATATAAACGTCTGGACGATATAGAGGCATTCATTAACCGCATGGAGTTCTATATTGATAATCGGTTATCTGTCTATATGTTGATGAAAAACTTTGATATGTATATACGTAAATGGTTTGAAGCATATAATTTGGGTGATTATCATGAAAAAAACTTTAGGGGCAGAGTTAAGGAATTGCAAAAAATGTACAGAAAGCTTGCAAAGAAGCTTATCAGACAGGATATTAGCGCAAAAAAGAGACTTTCGGTATTAGCATACTGCATAAGCCCTTATATGATGTGGTGGATGCATCAAAAAAAGTCATATCGAATAATAACTAAAGTTTATAATAGTATTAATAAATTTGCCGATAAAAATAAGTAATGGAGGAATTATTATGAAAATAAAAGCATTAGTAGCGGTAAGGTCAGGTTCTGTAAGAGTTAAGAATAAGAATATAAGACCATTTGCGGGAAGTACATTGTTAGAGGTAAAGCTTGCACAGCTTAAACGTATTCCGGAGATAGATGGGATAATCGTAAACTCAAATGATGATGAGATGCTTAAGATAGCGGCTGACATGGGCTGTGAAACGGTAAAAAGAGATGAATATTACGCAAGCAATTCTGTTTCGATGAGCGATGTTTATCGTAATATGGCAGAGAACTGCGACTGTGACGTTATAGCATATATAAATGTCACAAATCCGTTGCTTAAGGATGAAACTATTTCGAAGGCAATAAATATGTATATGGATAATATAGATAAATATGATTCTTTAAATTCGGCGCATCTTATCAAGGAATTTATGTTTAAGGACAATCTTCCAATCAATTACGATCTGAGGCATCAGCCGAGGAGTCAGGATCTGCCGGATATATATGCACTTAACTTTGCAATCAGCATACTGTCACGGGAGAAGATGATAGAGTGCAAGAATGTAGTTGGTTATAGACCGTATATCTATGGTATAGATGAGGTAGAGGCAACGGATATAGACAACCCAATCGACTTCGAATTTGCCGAGTATGTGTACAAAAAGTATTATTTAAAGGCGTAAGCTGAGCAATGCAGGAGGAAGAATGGAAGAACCGCTTTTTTCTATAATCGTTCCGGTATATAAAACGGACGAGGGATATTTAAGAGAATGTATTGACAGCATTCTCAATCAGACTGTTTCGGATTTTGAGCTTATATTGATAGATGACGGTTCGCCGGA
>CADBPJ010000025.1 GCA_902796445.1 uncultured Ruminococcus sp.
AAGGCTGCAACAGGCTTACCTGCGGCAACATCCTTTAAGCACGTATCACCCGCAGGTGCGGCAGTGGGTACTCCCCTGTCAGATACATTAAAGAAAATATATTTTGTTGATGATTTAGAAATGACACCTATGGCAAACGCATATGCACGTGCAAGAGGTGCGGACAGAATGTCGTCATTCGGTGATTTTATTGCATTGTCAGACGAATGTGACAAATCAACAGCACTCCTTATTAAAAAAGAGGTTTCAGATGGTATAATTGCTCCGTCATATTCTGATGAGGCATTGGAAATTCTGAAAGCTAAGAAAAATGGTAACTACTGCATACTTAAGATTGACCCGTCATATAAGCCTGAACCTATAGAATGTAAAGACGTATTCGGCGTTACATTTGAGCAAGGCAGAAATGAGCTTCCCATTAATGAAGATTTGCTTGCAGATATTGTTACAGACAACAAGGAAATGCCCGATAGTGCAAAGCGTGATTTGTTAATTTCTCTTATCACATTAAAATATACACAGTCAAACAGTGTTTGCTATGTAAAGGACGGTCAGGCCATCGGAATTGGTGCAGGTCAGCAGTCAAGAATACATTGTACTCGTCTTGCAGGCAACAAGGCGGATATATGGTGGCTCCGTCAGGCACCACAGGTACTGAATTTACAGTTTGTAGACGGAATTCGCCGTGCAGATCGTGATAATACTATTGATGTATATATTTCAGACGAGTACGAGGACGTACTAAAGGAAGGCGTATGGCAGAACTTCTTCAAGGTTAAGCCTGAGCCTTTCACAAAGAAAGAACAGAAGGAATGGTTAAAGAAGAATTCAGATGTCGCATTAGGATCAGATGCATTCTTCCCGTTTGGTGATAATATAGAGCGTGCATATAAATCAGGTGTTAAGTACATTGCACAGCCTGGCGGCTCGGTACGTGACGATAATGTTATTGAAACTTGTAACAAGTACAATATGGCTATGAGTTTCACAAAAATTCGTCTATTCCACCACTAATTAAGAAAGGATAAATATAATGAAAATATTAGTAGTTGGCGGCGGCGGCCGTGAGCATACAATAGTATGGAAAATAGCACAATCGGATAAGGTATCAAAAATATACTGTGCACCCGGTAACGGCGGTATTTCACAGCTTGCAGAGTGTGTTGATATACCTGCTACCGACATTGATTCTATGGTTCGCTTTGCAAAAGAGAAGGAAATCGACCTTGTAATGGTTGCACCTGACGATCCTCTTGTAATGGGTATGGTTGATGCAATGGAGGCTGCAGGAATTCGAGCATTCGGTCCACGCAAAAATGCGGCTATTATCGAGGGCAGTAAGGTGTTCTCAAAAGACCTTATGAAAAAGTATAATATTCCAACGGCAGGCTATGAGGTGTTTACAGACTCGTCATCTGCCATTGCATATTTAAAAGAACAAAACTCCTACCCTGCTGTTATTAAAGCAGAAGGCTTAGCACTCGGTAAGGGTGTTATAATTGCACAAAACGAAGCAGAGGCAATAGATGGAATACACGAGATTATGGACGATAAGAAATTCGGCGATAGCGGTAACCGAGTTGTTATTGAGGAATTTTTAACAGGTCCTGAGGTGTCTGTATTGGCATTTACTGACGGAAAGTGCGTTAAACCTATGGTATCGGCACAAGACCATAAGCGTGCATATGATAACGACAAAGGCCCTAACACAGGCGGTATGGGCACATTCTCACCATCTCGTCTTTATGATGATGCAAAAGCAAAGGAGTGTATGGAAAACATATTTATTCCTACAATGAATGCAATGAATAACGAGGGCAGAACATTTTGTGGCGTCTTGTATTTCGGTCTTATGATGACAGACAAGGGTGTTAAGGTTATCGAATACAACTGCCGTTTCGCTAATCCTGAAACACAGGTAGTATTACCGCGTCTTAAAACAGACCTTGTAGATATTATGAACGCTGTTATTGACGGTACGCTTTCTGATTTAGAAATAGAATGGGACGACAATGCGGCAGTATGCGTGGTTATGGCATCAGGCGGATACCCTGTATCATACGAAAAGGGACATTTAATATCAGGTATAGAGGATGCCGAGTCTATGGATAATGTTACAGTATTCCATGCAGGAACAAAGCTTACAGATGATGGCTTTACAAACGCAGGCGGAAGAGTTTTAGGAGTTACAGCAACCGATACAAACCTTGACGAGGCAATCAAGCGTGCATATAAGGCGGTAGAGAAAATTACATGGAAAGACGAATTCCACAGAAATGATATAGGTGTAAAATAAGCTCCGAAAGGACGTTACGTATATGAGAACAGATTATATTTCATGGGATGAATATTTTATGGGTATTGCACTTTTGAGTGCAATGCGTTCAAAGGACGAAAACACTCAAGTGGGGGCATGCATTGTTGATAATGATAACAAAATCCTCTCACTTGGCTATAACGGTATGCCCATAGGCTGTAGCGATGAGGAAATGCCTTGGAAACGTACAGGCGCTCCCCTTGATACAAAGTATATGTTTGTATGCCATGCTGAATTTAACGCAATTTTAAACAGCGGCAAAAACCTGAAAGGCTCAAGAATTTATGTTACGTTATTCCCCTGCAACGAATGTGCAAAAGCAATAATTCAAAGCGGAATTTCCGAGATTGTGTATATGTCAGACAAATACACAGGCACAGACTCCGATACCGCCGCACGAAAGATGTTTGATATGGTCGGAATAAAATACCGTAAGTATGAGATGACAGGTAACAATATCACTATAAACTTATAAAGGAGCATAGAAGTGGAATATATTGAAAATGTTTTATCGACCGAAGATATTTACAATGGCGTAGTTTTTGATGTAAAAAAACATCGTGTTAAGCTTTCAAATGACAGTATTGTAACACGGGATCAAGTCCTACATAACGGCGGTGTTGCCGTTGTTGCTATTGATAACGATGGTATGGTGTTTATGGTACGTCAATACCGTTTCGGTGTAGGTTTAACAACACTTGAAATACCTGCAGGCAAACTCGAAAAGGGCGAGGACCCATACGAGGCGGCAATGCGTGAGTTACGTGAGGAAACAGGCTACAAGACGAATAAGCTTACGTCTTTAGGCGTTTGCCTCCCCACACCCGCATACTGCAGTGAGAGAATATATCTCTATCTTGCAGATAACCTGGAATATTGTGGTCAGGACTTAGACGAAAACGAATTTCTTGATGTTGAAAAATATTCTATGGATACGCTTTGCGATATGATTTTAAATAACGAAATCACAGATGCAAAAACACAGATAGCAATACTAAAAGCTAATTTATTGCTCAAAAACAAATAATTTCATAATACGCATATAAATAATATATCATCATATACTTTCATATAAGGGGTTGATTGAAATTATTAAACGAACAATATCACTACTAACCACACTTTCAATATTAGCCTGTATAACCGTAACAGCGTGCGCCGCCGATAATTACGATTGGGCAAAAGCAGAAATTAAATACTGTCAGGATAATGGTATTATAGCAGGCGATGAGCATGGAAATCTTAATCCCGGGGGGACACTGACACGTGCTGAAATGTCAAAGATGCTCGTTGAAGCATTTGATATTCCCGATGGTGAAGAACAATCATTTGATGATATAAATTCAGGTGATTGGTACTATCCCTATGCAAATGCAATAAAGATGTATATGACAGTGCCAGGCAACAATTTCTATCCCAATGAGGCTGTTACACGTGAGGAATTTGCATCTACTTTGGTTAGTGCATCAGGTCTTAAATCCTCTGCACTATGCAACCTACGTATTTTAACGGATAACTTTAAGGATGCGGACAAGGTAACAACAAAATACAAAACATTGTTATCTATAGCTGTTGAGCGTGGCTACTATCGCGGCTCGGACTACTACCTCCGCCCTACCGATACTCTAAAACGTGCAGAAGTTTGTGCAATGCTCTATCGTGTACTTGAAAAGCAAAAAGGTTACCTTGCAATCACACGATACGACTTAGGTGTACCCGAAACAAACACACCTATCTTAGGCGAAAGTCAGATCTCTATGGAATCGGCTATTTCCTGGGCAAAAGCAAACGATGCATCAGATTTATTTATTGACGCTGCACAGTATTATTGGAAATACGGAGAACTGACAGGCATACGTCCCGAAGTGCTGTATGCTCAGGCTGCAAAGGAAACAGGGTATGGCAGATACGGCGGAAGAGTATTGCCTGAAATGAACAATTTTGCAGGTATCAAGAAATACGGCGCTGTGGGTGATGCAACAGAGGATCATGAAACCTTTGAAACACGTGAGGACGGTGTACGCGGACACTTTAATCATATGTCGGCATATGTAGGCATCGACCCGATTGGTGAGGTGCATGGCAGATACAATTCCGTTAAATCCCTGTCATGGGCAGGAACAATAGTCTATGTAGAGGATTTAGGCGGAAGATGGTGCCCTGATTTATATTACGGATACGCTATCGTTAAAGATTTACTAAACAAAATGGAGAACTATTAAGATAAAATGGATATAAATATAATCGTTTCACAGATGACAATATTGTTTCTGATACTCGCTTTAGGCTATTTTATATTTAAAATAAAGCTTGTTGACGATAACTTCACAAAAAAATTCAGTGCGCTTGTAATCAAGGTGACAATGCCTGCAATGGTATTGTCATCTGTTCTTGATTTAACGGAACGTCAGTCTTTAAGAGATGTGCTTACATCTTTCGGAATTGCAGTTGCACTATTCGCCATTGTAATGCCTATCGTGGGATTTTTTCTTGCAAAGCTGTTTCGTGTAAAACGCAACAGTACGGGGCTCTATATATTTATGGCAACCTTCTCAAATGTTGGGTTTATGGGCTTCCCTGTTATTTCAGCACTCGCAGGCGAGGTTGGTTTATTTTATGCGGCAATAAATAATCTTGTATTTAACATTACCGTATTTACCTTAGGGGTATGGCTTGTAAACCGCGACAAGGGCGGAGAAAACTCAGCCTTTGATATTAAACTATTGCTCTCACCTGGTGTAATAGTATCATTACTCGCAATAGTAGTATATTTTATGAATATAAAATTCCCTGCACTTCTATGTGATACTATACGTTCGGTAGGATCAATAACGTCGCCGTCAGCTATGCTTATAATCGGCTGTACACTTGCAAAAATGGATATTAAGACTGTGTTCTCTGATTGGAGATTATACCCATGGATATTGATAAAGCAGATAGTAATACCAATTCTTTTGTGGATACCATTGGCAATGATTATCAAAAACGAAATACTGCTTACAGTAACATTTATTCTATTTTCAATGCCTGTGGCAAATAATGCGGTACTATTTGCAAATACATATGACGGTGATGCAGAACTTGCGGCAAGGTCTGTTTTTCTGACAACGTTATTTTCATTACTGACCGTACCCATATGCGTATGGGCAATACAATTCATATAAACAAGGAACAAATCTATGGCTGTAGGAGTAATTGCAGAGTTCAACCCGTTCCATAACGGGCATAAATATCTCTTGGAAGCAGCAAAACAAAATACTAAAAAATGTGTTGTTGTAATTATGAGCGGCACGTTTATTCAACGTGGCGGGATAGCTGTTACAGACAAGCTAACACGTACTAAGGCATCACTTAATAACGGTGCTGACCTTGTACTTGAACTGCCCGTTGTGTTTTCACATAACACGGCACAAAAATTTGCTATGGGTGCCGTTGCAACACTCCAAGCAACTGGCATTATTGACACTCTCGCATTCGGCTCAGAGTCTGCCGATATATCTGGGCTTATAAATGGTGCAGATATACTTGCAGACGAACCGCAGGAGGTTTCATTAAAAATTCAAGAGTTAATGAGACAAGGTATCTCATACCCTGTAGC
>CADBPJ010000026.1 GCA_902796445.1 uncultured Ruminococcus sp.
GGTCATGTTATATGACGAATAGTAGTATGCCGCATCCTTTGTGCCGCTTACATGCACACCCTCCCATGCTTCACGTATATTAGCATCAAGACGTGCGTTTCTGATTTCCTCCTCTGAAATATCAAGCAAATTGCTTAAGTACCTGTCAGAAAAGCCGTTCTTTTTAGCACTTTCCAATGCCTCAATCGGCGGAACACTGCCCTTAGATGCTTTAAGTGCCTCTTCTTCCTCGACAAGCTCCTTCATCTGCTCGATGAAATATGTTTTAACCTTTGTGAGATTTTCTATTTCCTCAACTGTTGCACCCTTTCTCAATGCCTCGTACATAACGAAATATCTTTCGCTGGTAGCATAAGTAAGCATTTTAAGCAACTCGTCCTTTGACTTTTCACCAAAATCCTTAGCACCGCCAAGTCCGTATCTGCCTATTTCAAGTGAACGTATAGCCTTCTGGAATGCTTCCTTGAAGGTTTTACCGATGCTCATTACCTCGCCGACAGCACGCATCTGTGTACCAAGCTTATCCTCTGCACCCTTGAACTTTTCAAATGCCCAACGTGCAAACTTGATTACGATATAATCGCCGTCAGGATAATACTTATCAAGTGTGCCATACTTACCGCACGGAATGTCGCATAGGTCAAGACCTGCCGCAAGCATCGCAGAAACGTATGCAATCGGGAAACCTGTTGCCTTCGAAGCAAGTGCTGATGAACGTGATGTTCTCGGATTAATTTCGATTACAATAATACGTCCGTCCTTAGGGTTACGTCCAAACTGTACGTTTGTACCGCCTATAACCTCTATTGCCTCGACAATTTTGTATGCCTGACGCTGTAATTCCTTCTGAACGTCCTCGGGAATTGTAAGCATAGGCGCTGAACAGAATGAGTCACCTGTATGAACGCCCAACGGGTCAATGTTCTCAATGAAACATACTGTTATCATATTATTCTTTGAGTCACGAACAACCTCAAGCTCCAGCTCCTCCCAGCCAAGTATTGATTCCTCAACAAGCACCTGACCGACAAGACTTGCCTGCAAGCCTCTTTCACAAACGGTTTTTAATTCCTCTGTATTATATACAAGACCGCCGCCTGCACCGCCCATAGTGTATGCAGGACGAAGAACAACGGGATAGCCTAACTTATCAGCTATTGCAAGTGCTTCATCAACAGTGTATGCAACCTCACTGCGTGCCATTTCAATACCAAGACTTTCCATAGTCTTTTTAAACTCTATTCTGTCCTCTCCTCTGTCAATAGCATCAACCTGAACACCTATAACCTGTACATTATACTTGTCAAGCACGCCATTTTTTGCAAGCTCTGAACACAAATTTAAGCCCGACTGTCCGCCAAGGTTAGGCAAAAGTGCATCAGGACGTTCCTTTTCTATAATCTGGGTAAGACGTTCAACGTTAAGCGGTTCGATGTATGTTACATCAGCCGTTTCAGGGTCAGTCATAATTGTTGCGGGGTTTGAATTAACCAACACAATTTCATAGCCCAATTTCTTGAGTGCCTTACATGCCTGAGTTCCCGAATAGTCAAACTCGCATGCCTGACCAATAATTATGGGGCCTGAGCCTATTATAAGTACCTTGTTAATATCCTCTCGTTTCTTCATCAGCGATTGTCTCCTTAGTTTATTGTCTTAAAAATATCCTACCTAATAGTATCTAACATTTTAGTCGATTTGTCAAGTATTTTTGCAAATTTTGTTATTATGCAATTTTCATAAAATTAAGTGATATTATCATAAATACGAAAATACAAGCAAGCATTGCATACATAACCGTAGCAGGTTTTTTCATATACCACACGCTTTTTACTATTTCATACGTAATTATAACACTTCCGACAAGTCCTGTTATCATTAATAGCAAAAATGTAATTTGTGAGAAAAATCCCAATACAACACTTACTATGCCCAATATGCTTACGGGCAGTGCCACAAAAGCAAAGCGTTTTATAAACTCACGGTAGGGCGAGAACTGACGCATAATCCATCTGTTTACTGCAAAAAATATGCCCGAATATAGGAAAAACATAACAATTCCGCTCAATATTCCAGACAGTCCTGCCAATAACCAACCTTTTATTATGTTATATCCATGCATACCACCAAATCCCATTGCATTACCTAAAATGCTTATCGGTCCACGCATAGCTCCTGTTAATGCAGAATACACGCATAATCCGCCAATAAGTCCCTCAAAAGCTACAAAGATAAGTATTGTAATCCAACTCATTTCACCCGGGTTCATTATAGTTTCAATCGGTGATTTAAGGAATGATACAAATAAACGCCACACATTTATAAATGAGCCTTTTGTGTCATTTGCGGAGAATTTATAAGCTCTCTCACGTTTAACCCGTTGTTTCTTTTCTTTTTTAGGCTTCTCCTCTTTGATTTTCTCTTTCTTTTGCTCCTTGGCTCTCGTTTCTTTAGCCTGACGTTTTGCAACGCTCATCGGGCAGGTACATTGCTCACCCTTCTCCAAAGTTTTGCCGCAGTAAATACATTCACGCATATAATCTCTCTCCTTATTTATACAATTTTAATTTATATTCAGTTTTCTCCGTTTCATGCACGTTCCTTATCCGTTTATACAGTTTTGCATCAACATCTCCTACTTTGCCTGTAAAATCATTTATACATTCAAATGCATTTGAAACATCTGTATTGTTAGCAA
>CADBPJ010000027.1 GCA_902796445.1 uncultured Ruminococcus sp.
AAGGGGCTGTTAAGAAAGTCAACAATCGCCATAGGGGGATGCAAAAAAATAGTGCAGAACGGACGAAAACCGCCGAACAGCGTAGCTGTGAGGGTTATTCCGTAGCGTACGCTTGTACGTGAGGAACGGTTTTCGTTCGTAGTTTGACGGCATTTAATAAAAAAGTCACTATCGTGACTGTCGTTCCGCTGTGCTTCACTCCCATAGGTAGACTTTTTTGCTATTAGGAAATCGAGAAATTTCCTAATAGATAAAAGAAAATCTGCAAATCTGCAGATTTTCTCCAAAATAATCAATTTAGTAATGCATTTTAGCAATTAATCTATATTTTGATATAACTTGTTTCGCCGTCAAACGATCGGTGCTGTTTTTTTACATCCTCTTAATCATATCTATAAAATAACTATGCACTCTCGTGTCGGAGTTAAGCTCGGGGTGGAACGCCGTTACAAGCTGATTGCCCTGACGTGCGGCAACGATATTACCATCGGCTTTTGCTAAAACCTCTACATCTTTTCCAACCGATTTTATATACGGAGCACGGATAAAGGTCATTGGGATTTTACCAACATCGGCAAAATCCTCCTCTGTATAGAAACTGCCAAGCTGACGGCCGTAAGCATTGCGGACAGCAGTAATATCCATTGTCCCAAGGTGAGTTCTGCTGTCATTTTCAAGACTTTTGGCAAGAAGAATCAGTCCTGCACAAGTGCCGAAAACGGGCATACCGTCCTCAATCATTTCCTTTATAGTATCAAACATTTCAAGCTCCTTTAAAAGCTTGCCCTGCACCGTACTTTCTCCGCCAGGGATTATAAGTCCGTCAAATGGCTTTTTTAAATCCTCTCGGCAACGGATTTCCATACTTTGTATGCCAAGCTTTTGTAATATTTGCTCGTGTTCTATAAATGCGCCTTGTACGGCTAAAATACCGATATTCAAATTATTTGCCCCTCTCAGCCATAAGCAATTCTATTTCCTGCTCATTTATTCCGACCATAGCCTCGCCTAAGTCCTCTGAAAGCTCTGCAAGCACCTTAGGATCATTAAAGTTTGTAACAGCCTTAACGATTGCCGCCGCACGTTTCTTCGGATTTCCTGACTTAAAGATACCTGAGCCTACGAAAACGCCCTCTGCACCCAACTGCATCATTAATGCCGCATCTGCAGGAGTTGCTACACCGCCTGCGGCGAAATTAACAACAGGAAGCTTTTTATTCTCGTGTACATACTGTACAAGGTCATACGGAACCTGAAGCTCCTTTGCCGCATCATATAGCTCATCCTCACTCATTGCGCCTATTCTGCGGATTTCTGCCTGCATCATACGCATATGGCGAACAGCCTGAACAACGTCACCTGTACCGGGCTCGCCCTTTGTTCTTATCATTGATGCACCTTCGTTAATTCTTCTTAATGCCTCGCCTAAATCCTTAGCACCGCATACGAACGGAACCTTGAACATTGTCTTGTCAATATGATACTTATCATCTGCAGGTGAAAGCACTTCACTCTCGTCTATATAATCAATCTCGATTGCCTCAAGTATTTGTGCCTCTGCAAAATGGCCTATTCTGCACTTAGCCATTACAGGAATACTTACAGCCTCCTGAATACCCTTTATCATCTTAGGATCGCTCATTCTTGACACACCGCCTGCGGCTCTTATATCAGCAGGAATTCTCTCAAGTGCCATAACAGCACATGCACCTGCCTCCTCTGCAATTTTTGCCTGTTCGGGAGTTGTAACGTCCATTATAACTCCGCCCTTAAGCATCTGTGCAAGGTTTTTGTTTAATTCAAATCTTTCATTATTCATAGTAAATACACCTCTTTACAAAATTATAAATGTATGTTATAATAAAACTGACAATATAACAATTACCAGATAAAGAGTTTTTTATATAACCAGATGAGCTATGAAGTATATAATTGATTTTAATTCAGAAAAAAGTGCATATATGCAGTTGTACCTACAGCTTCGTGAGGATATAATCCAATCCGTGTATAAATACGGCGACAAGCTCCCCTCAAAGCGTATGCTTGCGGCAGAAACAGGCACAAGTGTAATTACCGTAGAGCATACCTACGGCATTTTGTGTGATGAGGGGTATATAGAGTCAAAGGAACGCAGTGGATACTACGTATCATACAGGGCAAAGGATTTTGTACCCGTATCCAACGAAAGCTTTGATATTATTCCCAAAGGGGGCAGTCATAATACAAGCGAGGATTTTCCGTTTTCCGTATTTGCCAAAACGATGCGTAATGTCATTTCAAAATACGGAGAACGAATTCTGATAAAATCCCCAAACTTAGGCAGTCCCGAACTCAAACAAGCAATATGCCAATACCTTGCACGAGGCAAAGGAATACGAATACAACCTCAACAAATAATTATCGGCTCAGGCTCGGAGTATCTCTACAGCCTTATTGTTCAGCTTTTAGGACGTGATAAGCTATACGCTATAGAAAATCCCTCCTATGAGAAAATATACTCGGTCTATCATGCAAACGGCGTAAAATGCGACAAGCTTAAATTAGGCTCGGACGGTATTCTCACTACTGAATTAGAACGCACCAAGGCAACTGTACTGCACATAACACCCTACGAGAGCTTTCCCACAGGTGTAACGGCAAGCGCATCAAAGCGTAACGAATATATACAATGGGCAAAAAAGCGGAGCGGTATTATAATTGAGGACGATTTCGGCTCCGAGTTTACTGTTTCAAAAAAGCACGAGGACACAGTATTTTCCCTCGAAACACAGCACACTGTAATATACGTAAATACGTTTTCAAAAACCATTGCACCCTCAATGCGAATAAGCTATATGGTACTGCCTGAAGAATTTGTAGACACCTTCACAGACAAGTTAGGGTTTTACTCCTGCACTGTGCCTGTGTTTGACCAATATGTTTTAGCCGAGTTTATAAACAACGGCGATTTTGAGAGGCATATAAACCGTGTACGCAGAAAACGCAGACAGGAAATCTCGGCACAGACAAGAAATTTTTAAAATTGTATTGAATTTCAGATAAAAATGGAGTATAATAACAGTAAATACGGGAGCTTGTGTTACAGGCTGAGAGGAAGGTATGACCTTCGACCGATAACCTGATTTGGATAATGCCAACGTAGGGATGCGTGAATATGAAACTTTTACGGGAGGCCACCAAGCAGGTAGCTTCCTGTTTTTCGTAGAGAAGTTAAACTTAAATATGTGCGGAGGTGAGAATTATGGTAAAGATAAACGGCGAGATCCTTGATATTTGTGGAATGTCCGTTTCAGAGTATCTTAAAACTACAAGCTATGATATAAAACGCATTGCAGTAGAGTGCAATGGTGATATTGTACCGAAATCAAAATATGATGAAACGATACTCAAAGACGGCGACAGTGTTGAAGTTGTAAGCTTTGTGGGGGGCGGTTAATATGATACCCAAAAAAAATGAAATGATAAATGCATTGGAGATGAGGCACGGAAAAGAGCTTCAAGAAAGATTTTCATCAGCCACTGTTGCTGTATGCGGTTTAGGGGGACTTGGGTCTAACATTTCAATATCCCTTGCACGTGCAGGAATAGGAAAGCTGATACTTATTGACTTTGATAAGGTGGATATTACAAATCTGCACCGCCAGCAGTATAAAGCCACGCAGATTGGTATGTACAAGACCGATGCACTCTCCGAAAACCTAAAAGAAATATCACCGTATATTGAGCTTGAAGCTCACACTGTATATGTTAATGAGGATAATGCCAAAGACTTGTTAAACGAGGCAGACATCATCTGTGAAGCCTTTGACAAGGCGGAGTGCAAGGCTATGCTTGCAAACACTGTTTTGGAAAATATGCCCGCCAAATTCCTCATATCAGGCTCGGGTATGGCAGGTATTGCGAGTGCCAACACAATAAAAACACGAAAGGTTACAGACCTCTTTTATATTTGCGGAGATGAGGTTAGCGACATATCAGACGGTACGGGGCTTTTCTCCTCACGTGTGATGCTCTGTGCAGCACATCAGGCACATATGGTTTTAAGGATTTTATCAAACAAGACTAAAGAAAGAAGGAACATTAATGAATAACGATAAGCTTATTATCGGCGGACACGAGTTTAATTCACGATTTATTCTCGGTTCGGGTAAATATTCTCTGAATTTAATTGAGGCGGCTATAAAAGACGCAGGGGCTGAAATTATTACACTTGCGGTACGGCGCGCCAACACGAAGGAGCAGGAGAACATTCTCGATTTCATTCCCGACGGCGTTACCCTGCTACCCAATACAAGCGGTGCAAGAAACGCAGAGGAGGCAGTGCGTATTGCGCGGCTTGCTCGTGAGCTTGGATGCGGTGATTTTGTAAAAATCGAGATTATGCGTGATTCAAAATACCTGCTCCCTGATAACGAAGAAACTGTTAAGGCAACAGAAATACTTGCAAATGAGGGGTTTGTGGTTATGCCGTATATGTACCCTGACTTAAATACTGCACGTGACCTTGTAAATGCAGGTGCCGCATCTGTTATGCCGCTTGCATCGCCCATAGGCTCTAACAAAGGACTTGCAACAAAGGAATTTATCCAAATTCTCATAAATGAAATTGATTTACCCATTATTGTAGATGCTGGTATCGGCAGACCGTCACAGGCATGCGAGGCAATGGAGATGGGTGCGGCGGCTATTATGTCAAACACTGCCCTTGCAACAGCGGGTGATTTACCATTAATGGCATCGGCTTTTCGCAACGCTATTGAGGCAGGCAGAAAGGCTTACCTTTCTGGACTTGGCAGAGTCCTTACAAGAGGTGCATCAGCATCTGATCCTTTAACGGGATTTCTGCGTGATTAATAGGTGAAAATTGTCCATCTCACCGCTTTTTGCTCGGGGCAGTACACTCGTACAGCACCACTCACTGCAAAGTGGCGACCTGAACAATTTTCTCTCAAGCTTAAATTTTGTGAAGGGATTTTAATAAGTAAAAATGGAAAATCAGTTTTTTGTTGACTCGGAGCATCTCTCGCCTAAAGCGTTAGAAAAAAAACACAGGCTTGAAACGGACCCGTCCTCACGAACGAACCATATGGAATATATGGCGGGAATGGAGAAGATAGAGTCGGACATTTGTAAAAATGTAATGGAGGCGATGCACTCCTATGACTACTCAAAATACACAGCTAAAGACGTAATGGCAGCATTAGAGCATGAAACGTGCTCCATAGAGGATTTTAAGGCACTCCTATCCCCTGCGGCGGAGCCGTTTCTTGAAAAAATGGCAGAGAGGGCAAGGCTTGAAACGAGCAAGCATTTCGGTAACACTGTTTATTTATTCACACCCCTCTACATTGCCAATTATTGCGATAACTATTGCGTTTACTGCGGATTTAACTGCTATAACCACATCAATCGTATGAGACTGACTACAGAACAGATAGAGCATGAAATGAAGGTCATAGCCGAAAGCGGTATGGAGGAAATACTCATTCTCACAGGCGAAAGCCGTGCAAAAAGCGATATAGAATATATCGGCGAGGCCTGCAAACTTGCAAGAAAGTATTTCCGTATGGTGGGGCTTGAAATATACCCCGTAAACACTGACGAATATAAATATCTCCACGAATGTGGTGCAGATTATGTGACGGTGTTTCAGGAAACGTACGATACCGCTAAATACGAACAGCTTCATCTGTTAGGTCATAAGCGAGTATGGCCATACCGTTTCGATGCACAGGAGCGCGCGTTAATGGGCGGTATGCGAGGTGTGGCATTTTCAGCACTTTTAGGCTTGTCGGATTTCCGCAAGGATGCTTTGGCAAGCGCGTTGCACGTGTACTATCTGCAACGTAAATACCCGTATGCGGAAATGTCGCTGTCTTGTCCAAGATTACGGCCTATTATCAATAACGATAAAATCAACCCATTAGACGTTCACGAAAAGCAGCTATGCCAGGTGCTTTGTGCATACAGGATATTTCTTCCGTTTGTGGGTATTACGGTATCGTCACGTGAGAGTGCAAGCTTTCGCAACGGCATTGTGAAGATTGCCGCCACAAAGGTTTCTGCGGGTGTTTCCACAGGTATAGGCGACCACGAGAGCAAATACAGCGGAAAGGAGTCGACGGGCGATGAAGGTGATGAGCAGTTTGAAATAGACGATAACAGAAGCCTTGATAAAATGTATGAGGATATTTCAGACGAGGGTCTACAGCCTGTCTTAAACGATTATCTGTATGTCTGATATTTTATGTGTAACAAACAGAAAGCTGTGCCGCGAGGACTTCCTCACTCGCATAGAAAAAATTGCATCAGCACGTCCGGCCGGGATAATACTTCGTGAAAAGGATTTAGACGAGGCGGAATATATGAGTTTGGCAAAAGATGTAATTAAAATCTGTAAAAGGTATGATACACTATGTATTCTCCATACCTTTACAGAGGTTGCAAAAGAGCTTAACTCTGATGCATTGCATCTTCCGCTTAATATTCTGCGTACACTTTCTGAAAAAGACAAGTCAAGATTTTCGGTGCTTGGTGTATCCTGCCACTCTGCCGAAGATGCGATTTATGCTCAAAAACAGGGCTGTAGCTATATCACTGTAGGGCATATATTTGATACGGACTGCAAGAAAGGATTACCGGGGCGAGGTCTTGAATTTCTAAAAAGCGTATGCGAAAGTGTTTCAATCCCCGTATATGCCATTGGCGGTATAACTCCCGACAATATTTGCGATATACGCAAATGCGGAGCATACGGTGCTTGCGTTATGAGCGGTTTGATGATATGCGATAACGTTGACGAATACTTAGGAGAATTAAAATGAATTTTAATAAAGATATGTTACTGCTCTATGCCGTTACCGACAGAAGCAATATATGTAACCTCACCTTATATGAACAGATTGAAATGGCATTGCAGGGCGGAGTTACGTGTCTGCAATTACGTGAGAAAAATCTTTCCGAAGATGAGTTTGTAAGTGAGGCGGTTAAGGTAAAAGAGCTCTGCCTTCGATATAACGTACCGCTTATTATAAATGACAATGCAGATGTTGCTGTAAAAAGCGGAGCTGACGGAGTTCACGTAGGGATAGAGGACACACCTGTTGACGAGCTGAGAAAAAAGCTTCCAAAAGGCTTTATAATAGGCGCAACGGCAAAAACCATAGAACAAGCGAAGGCGGCAGAGAAAGCAGGTGCAGATTATATCGGAGTAGGCGCGGTTTTTCCCTCAACTACCAAGACAAACGCAATACGCATTACCCATAACGAATTGCAGCAAATCTGCTCCGCCGTTTCTATTCCTGCCGTTGCCATTGGCGGTATTAATTACGATAACATAGACGAACTCAAGGGCGGAGGTATGGAGGGTGTTGCCGTTGTATCGGCAATATTTAGTGCAGATGATATATACACTGCCACAATGCACTTAAAAGAAAAAGCAAAGGCAGTAACTAATAAGTGATTATATGCGGCAAATCGGGGGCACCACTTTTTGTCGCTCAAATAAAAAATAATGCAAAAGGAGTTAATTATCATAATGAGAACAGCATTATCAATCGCAGGCAGTGATTCCTGCGGAGGCGCCGGTATTCAAGCAGATATTAAAACAATGACGATGAATGGTGTCTATGCTATGAGTGCTATTACTGCACTTACGGCACAGAACACAACCGGTGTCAGGGACATTTTAGAGTCCACTCCCGCTTTTTTACAAGAACAGATTGATGCCGTATTTGAGGATATATTCCCCGATGCGGTAAAAATCGGAATGGTATCATCAGTAGAATTGATTGATGTAATATCAAAACGGCTCAAATACTACAATGCAAAAAACATTGTTGTTGACCCCGTTATGGTTGCAACAAGCGGAGCATCGCTTATGAGGACAGATGCAGTATCGGCACTTATAGAAGGGCTTTTACCCATTGCAGACCTTATCACACCAAATATTTGCGAAGCGGAAATCCTATCAGGTGTGACGATTGCGAATAAAGACGATATGATACGTGCATCAGAGCTAATCAGTAAAACGTACGGCGTAACCGTACTATGTAAGGGCGGACACAGTGTAAGCGATGCAGACGATTTGTTGTATTATAACGGAGATTATGAGTGGTTTACGGGAGAGAGGATAGACAATCCAAACACACATGGCACAGGCTGTACGCTGTCTTCTGCCATTGCATCAAATCTTGCAAAGGGATTTGAACTTACCGACTCGGTAAGACGTGCAAAGGAGTACATTTCAGGTGCTCTTGCATCGGGGCTTGACCTTGGCAAAGGCTCAGGACCCATAAAGCATAACTTTGACTTAGTTAGTCGGTTTGCCGACGAAAATAATATCTGATTTGAAAGGAAATGAAAATTATGAGAAACTATACTACACAAATGGATGCCGCAAGAAAAGGCATCATAACACCCGAAATGAAAGCAGTTGCGAAAAAGGAATATCGCACAGAGGAGGAAATAAGGGAGCTTGTAGCAAAGGGACAAGTCGCAATCTGTGCAAATAAGCTGCATAAATGCATAGACCCTAATGGTGTAGGCTCAATGCTCCGCACTAAAATCAATGTAAATCTCGGTGTGTCACGTGACTGCAAGGACTATGATATAGAGATGCAGAAGGTTATGGCGGCAGTAAATATGGGTGCAGAGGCTATTATGGACCTGTCATCGCATGGAAATACACAGCCGTTTAGGA
>CADBPJ010000028.1 GCA_902796445.1 uncultured Ruminococcus sp.
GCAAGTGCAGGCGGTCTTGGCTTCAGAGGTTCAAGAAAGAGCACTCCGTTTGCAGCACAGACAGCAGCAGAAACAGCTGCAAAGGCCGCAAAAGAGCATGGCATGAAGACTGTAGAAGTATACGTAAAGGGACCTGGTGCGGGCCGTGAAGCTGCAATCAGAGCTTTGGAGGCAACAGGCTTGAGCGTTACAATGATTAAGGACGTTACTCCGATTCCTCACAACGGTTGCAGACCGCCGAAGAGAAGAAGAGTTTAATCAGTGAATTGTATAGGAGGTTAATAGCATGGCAAGAAATATGCAGCCTATCGTAAAAAGATGTAAGACTCTTGGCATTGAGCCATCAGTAATGGGTTACGATAAGAGCACAAATAGAAATCCGAAGCAGTCAAGAAAGAAGCAGTCGGAATACGGCATACAGCTTAACGAAAAGCAGAAGGTTAAGTTTATCTACGGAGTTTTGGAGAAGCAGTTCAAGAAGTATTACGTAATGGCTTCAAAGCAGGCAGGTATTACAGGTCAGAACTTACTTCAAATTCTTGAGTCAAGACTTGATAATGTAGTATTCAGACTTGGACTTGCAAACACACGTAAGGAAGCTCGTCAGTTAGTAAATCACGGACATATCCTTGTAAACGGTAGCAAAGTAGATATCCCGTCATACCTTGTAAAGACAGGAGATGTAATAGCTATCCGTGAGAAGAGCAAATCTTCAGCAAGAATTAAGGAAATCGTTGAAGCTAACGAGAAGAGAATAATCCCGAAGTGGCTTAGCATGGACAAGAACAAGTTAGAAGGCAGAGTGCTTCAGCTTTCAGACAGAGAAGACATCGACTACGATGTTGAGGAACACCTTATTGTCGAGCTTTATTCAAAATAATGACACTAATTTGCAGATTGATGAATATTTCGGAATATTCATTAATCCGCATGGGTTATTATATGCGGCAAAATGCTTGCGTATAAGACGTTACCCTCGGTAAGTGGAATGAATATATGTTAGATTGGCTATAGAAATAGTTGAATTAAGAAGGAGGGTTCCGATATGATAGAAATGGAAAAGCCAAACATTGAGTGCGTAGAAATAAGCGAAGACGGAATGTACGGAAAATTTGTTGTAAGTCCGTTAGAGCGTGGTTACGGCACAACAATAGGTAACTCATTAAGAAGAATACTATTGTCATCTCTCCCGGGTGCGGCATGTACATCTATAAAAATAGAAGGTGTACAGCACGAATTCTCAACAGTACCCGGTGTATTGGAGGATGTAACCGAGATTATTCTAAATCTCAAGAAAATGGCTATCAAGCTTCACAGTGACGAAGCAAAAACTATTTATATCGATGCAAAGGGTGCACAGGAGATAACAGCGGGCGATTTAAAATGCGACAGTGATATAGAGATACTCAATCCTGAATTGCATATTGCTACACTGAACTCAGATGCAAAGCTTAATGCTGAGATTACAGTATCAAAGGGCAGAGGCTATGTGTCAGCAGAACGCAACAAGGCAGAGCTTCAGCCGATAATAGGCGTTATACCGATGGATTCGATATACACACCTGTATCAAAGGTGAACTATACCGTAGAAAATGTCCGTGTCGGACAGTATACAGACCGTGAGCAATTAGCTGTAGAGGTTTGGACAAACGGTACAATCAGACCTGAAAGTGCAGTATCACTTGCGGCAAAGATAATGAATGACTTGCTATCATTGTTCATTGATCTATCAGAGGAAGCAAAGAATACTGACATCATAGTAGAGAAAGAAGAGAACAAGAAGGAAAAGGTTCTTGAGATGACTATTGAAGAACTTGACCTGTCAGTTCGTTCTTATAACTGCTTGAAGCGTGCAGGTATAAACAATGTTGAAGACCTTGCAAACAAATCTGAAGAAGATATGATGAAGGTCAGAAACCTTGGCAGAAAGTCACTTGAAGAGGTAATAAACAAGTTAAATCAATTAGGTCTTTGCCTTAAGAAAGAAGAAGATTAAGGAGGTACGGTTATGCCGGGACAGAGAAAATTGGGAATGCCCACAGATCAAAGACGTGCAATGCTTCGTAACCAGGTTACAAGCTTCTTAGAAAACGGTAAGATCACAACAACAGTTACACGTGCTAAGGAAACAAGAAGCATGGCTGAGAAGATGATCACTCTTGGTAAGAAGGGCACTCTTGCAGCACGCCGTCAGGCATTGGCATATATCACAAAGGAGGACGTTGTAACAAAGCTGTTCAACGAAATTGCTCCAAAGTATGCTGACAGAAATGGCGGATACACAAGAATATACAAGCTTGGTGAGCGTAGAGGCGACTCGGCTCAGATGGCAATTCTTGAGTTAGTAGACTAATAAAATAACAAAAAAATCGTAGCTTGTTCTGCGATTTTTTTGTTGTCTTTTAATCAAGTTTTTTTGAAAAAAGCTTGATTTTTTTGTTAGCATCTGTTATAATAGAATATGGTGATTATGCAGATATGGCGGAATTGGCAGACGCGCATGGTTCAGGTCCATGTGAAAGCAATTTCATGCAGGTTCGACCCCTGTTATCTGCACCAAATAAGACTGACTATTTTGATAGAATAGTCGGTCTTTTCTTTTTTATCAACAACAGTTGGAAAACCGCTGTATAGCGGTTTTTCTCTATATACATTCGAGTTTCTGAAATAAAAATGTGCCACTACGGCGAGAAATCCGTAATGGCATTTTTTCCTTTTTCCTACAATCGTTGAATTTTAGCGTATTCGTTGAATTTGTGGGTAATCGTTGAATTTTTGCATTCAAAACCTCCTCTCTCACAATGATGAGAACGAATGGGAATTGTAAACACATTTTTATTGTTCAGAATTTTTATAAGCAGTCGGGGAAGACTGATATTTTTCTTTGAATTTTTTCGAAAAATAATATGTATTTTCAAATCCGCACATTTTTGCAATTTCACCTACCGAATATTTATTCGTCAAAAGCAGTTCCCTGCTTCTCTCAAGACGCATATCATTTACATAGCGAACGGGCGGCACACCGAACTTTTCAATAAAAAGCTTTTTAAAATACGTATAGCTTATTCCGCAAATTTTCGACGGCAGATTATAATCTATGTCATCGTATAAGTTGTTATGGATATATTCTATACCCGGTTCAAGCTTTTTATATTTGCTTTTTGGCGAATATTGTTCACTTTTTAAAAGCATTTCATATAAAATTTCATAAACAGCAGACATACATTTAAAATAGTATCCGTTAGGTTTTGTCAGCCAAAGTTTATATATTTTTTGAAACAAATTCAAAATTTTAATATTTTCATCAAAATCAAGCAAAAACAGATTTTCTCCTGACGGAATATCTGTGTCAAAAAATATATCTATACAATCACCGGGAATTATTCGTTCTACGTAATAATCGGCATTTTCGGATTTGGGGAGAATATACACCATACCGGGCTTTATATGGTATGATTTTTTGTTAAAGTGAGTTATACTTTCACCCGAAAGCTTATAAATAAGCTCATATCTCGAAGTTTTATTGCCGTAGTGTATTGTTTTTCTTTTGGTTTCCTTTGGTTTTATCAAATCTACATATGAGATTTCTTTAATATTAAAGCCTTTGTTTTCAAACATTTTTATCACCAATCAAATTATATCACAAGATTTTTTCAGTGTCAACAAAAAAGTGATGAAAAATATAAAAAAGTCATATAATACATTTACCAAAAAGTAAAAATTTTATATAATAAATAAAAAATGCAGAAAGGTGATTTGTATGATTGAAAGAATAGAAAAATTAACAGAGCTTACATTAAATGGGGAAATGTACGTAAATCCGATAAAAACAGAATTCGACCGAGAGGATTTATTTCTATCTGAAAATGAAATGCAGGTAAAAAGAATTTGCGAATACATATTAAATCAAGAACCCAAAATTACAAAATATTCAAAATTAACGGGCTTTTTCAGATTTGACGGAAGTGTTGTTGGTGATGCGTTTTGCAGAAGCGGACATAAATCTACTGAAGAAATTATGAATTTATTTTATCTGAAGCCTTTGGATAACCTTTCTACCATGGAATGGCAGCACGCAACGGCGGACTATACCAAGGTTTTAAACAGTGGTATTGTCGGAATAATTCAGGATATTGAAAAATCTCTTGCCACACACAATAAAGCGGAAGAAATTGAATTTTTAAAGGGTCTGAAAGAAGTTGCCAATGCTATGATTGGGTGGGCTGAAAAATGCTCCGCTAAAGTGCTTGAATTTTCAAAAACCGTTAAAGAAGCGGAATACAGAACTAATTTGGAAAAATTATCGGAGGCACTTTTGAATGTACCGAAAAACAAGCCGAGCAATTTTTATGAGGCTGTACTTTCGATTTATGTTTGCTTCAGCCTTGACCCCGACAGCGTGGGAACTCTTGACAGATATTTAACACCGTTTTATGAAAATGATATAAAATCGGGAGCGATAACAAAACATGAAGCAAAGGAATATTTGCAGGAATTATTTTTGATGCTTCAGGCAAAAACGCCGCTTTCGGGCCATTTTACACGCGGCGGAGAATCGCATTTTTGTATAGGCGGATATTTACCGAACGGCGAGGACGGATTTAACGAAGTGTCTGAATTGATTGTCGAAAGCTTGCTTGAACTTCCTATTTATTGTCCCCAAATTACTTTAAGATGGACGAAAAAAACACCCAAAGAGGTGCTTAGATTTGTGATGGACTGTGAAAGAAAGGATAAATTCAAGCGTTTTGCATTTACAAATGATGAAAAGCGTATTAAATGCTATACCGAAATTTGCGGTTTTCCCTTTGAACGTGCCGTTAATTATACTATGGTTGGCTGTAATGAGCCGGCGTTTCTGGGAGCAATTACAGGAAGCAATTCAAAGGGCAACCTTGTGAGATGTGTTGAAACTCTTTTCCACCAAAAATCCGAGAGTATAGAAAAAGTCGAAAGCTTTGACGAATTTTACGAAGTATTTGAAAAAGAAATGCTCTCTGATATTGATAAAATTTATGAATATGACAACAAATATAATCTTGTACGTGCAAAGGATATAAACTATGTAACCTCGCTTGTTTTTAACGATTGCATAGAAAATGCAAAAAGCCTTACACAAGGCGGCGGAGATGTTGTTATTGCCTCGCCTATGCTTTTGGGAATAACAAACGTTATCGATTCTCTTATAGTTGTAAAGCAATTTGTCTTTGACAGCAAAGCCGTCACCATGAGCGAGCTTATTAATGCGGTTCAGTCGAATTGGAAGGAATATGAAGAATTAAGAAGAATGATTTTGAAAACCGGAAAGTTTTTCGGCAACGATGATGAAACCTCCAATTATGTTGGCGGGAGGGTTTACACAAGTTTTTATAACCACTTAAAAGATAAGAAAAACGTATTCGGTTATCAATGGCTTATAGGCGACCTTTTAGGATACAACGAGCACCATAAATGGTTCGGCGAAAAAACAAAAGCAACTCCTGACGGACGTTATGACGGTGATTTAATAAAATTCGGTATCGGTCAGAATGAGGGCAAGGACCAAGAGGGATTGACAGCACTTTTAAATTCCATTGCCAAGCTTGACCCATACGGAATTTCATGCGGAAGTACGGTTACGAATATTTCTCTTGATGATGCGCTTATCAAAAACGATGACTATTTTGAAAAGGTGGTTGATATGTTTGAGGCATATTTCAAAAACGGCGGTGTGCATTTTCAGCTTACATATGTTTCAAAGGCAGACCTTATTGCAGCTCAAAAAGACCCCGAAAAATATAACAGCCTTCGAGTACGAGTTACGGGATTTTCAGATTATTTTGTAAATCTTCGGGAAAGCATACAGAATGATATTATAGTAAGGACAACGCACAATGAATGATTTTGTTGAAGTAAGAACCGTTTTGGGAAAAAAGAAAATCAGTAAGAATACAGTAACCCTTTCTCATGAGCATATATGCTGCTACTCCGAATATCTTAATATAATGTCAAAAAGCTATTTAGACAAAGCCGAGCTTGCTAAAAAATCAGCCGATATTCTGAAAAATATGAAAGAAAAATACGGTGTGGAGTTGTTTATAGACTGCACTCCCGTAAATATCGGCAGAGATGTTGAGTTATTGAAAAAAGTGTCTGAATTGTCGGGAGTTGATATAGTTTGCTCAAGCGGCTTTTATTATAACGATGAGCCGATTTTAGATTGTATGTCCGCTGAAACACTTGCGGAATTTATTGTCGGGGATGCAAATAATACTTGTGCCGGAATAATAAAAGCGGCGGTTGAATATGACACGGTTTCACCTTTTAATATCAAGTTTTTAAAAGCCTCTGCAATTGCACAAAATAAGACAGGACTTCCGATTATTTTGCATACAAACGCAAATAACAAAAACGGAGTAAAAGCGGTCGAAATTTTGCTTTCAGAAAATGTAGAACCAAAAAATATAGTTGTAGGGCATTTAAGTGATACAAATGATATTGAATATATTAAAAATTTTACAAAGTCAGGCTGTTATGTTGCTCTTGACAGAATGTATGATAACAAAACGGAAGAATATATAACATCAAAAATTAATCAGATAAATGAGCTTTGCGAAGCGGGATATGCGGATAAATTACTTTTATCCCATGATGATGCGGTTTTTCAGGGATTTTGTGATAAGACGCAAATAAAGGAGCCGAGGTGGTCATATATGTTTGAGCATATAGTACCTAAGCTTGATGATAATATCGCAAATAAAATATTAAAGGAAAATCCGCTGACGATGCTATGCGGAATGGAGGATTATTATGGAATACAAAGAACAAATACATAATTATGTAGTTGAACACAAAGAGGAAATATTAAAAACCTTAAAAGACCTTGTCAAAATTCCGTCAGTAAGAGGAGCTGCGGAGCCTGAAGCACCTTTCGGAAAGGCTTGTGCCGATGCTTTGGAATATACAGAAAAGCTGTATTCTCAAAATGACTTTGAAACGGAGCTTAATAAACAAGGCGGATATTTGCTTTCGTATTTCGGTAAGGGAAAAAGAACACTTGGACTTTTTGCTCACGCTGATGTGGTTGATGTCAGCGATGATTGGGTGCATACCAAGCCTTTTGAGCCGATTGAAAAGGATGGATATTTAATCGGCAGAGGTGTGCATGATGATAAGGCGGCTGTTGTTATATCACTATATTCGGCTAAAATTTTAAAGGAGCTTAATATTCCGTTTAATTCACGACTGGTTATGTTTACGGGCGCAAACGAGGAAACGGGAATGGCGGATGTTGAGGAATATTCAAAAAAGCATACCGCACCTGATTTTTCCTTGGTTTGTGATGCGGCATTTCCTCTTTACAGAGGAGATAAAAGTATGATGAATTTTTGGGTAACTTTAAATACAGAATTAAAAGACATTAAAAATTTTCACGGCGGAAATGCAATAAATATCATTCTCGGTAAAGCATCTGCAATCGTGAATGGTGAAACAATAACCGAAACGGGAATTTCACGTCATTCGGCATTGCCGGAGGGCTCGATAAATGCAGGATATTTGCTTGCAAAAAATCTTTCCGAACGTGAAGATATTTGCGTATCAGACAGAGAACAAATGCTTTTTTTAACAAGCATTTTGGAAAAATATTATGGCGAAGCTTATGGGATTGAGCATTGTGACGAGTGCGGAAAGCTAACCTGCACAAACGGTATAATTAAAACTGAGAACAAAAAAATTATGCTTGGATTTAATATGAGATTTGGTTTGTCGGCTGATACCGAAAGCATCAAAAAAAGCATTGCTTCTTTCTTTGAAAAACACAACTGCACAGTCGAATTTGAAGAGGAAAAGAAGGGCTATATCACGCCTGAGGATAACAGCTATATAAATGCGTGCCTTAAAGCATACAGCGATTTTACCGGCGACAAAAATCCACAGACGCATATAAACGCAGGCGCAACATATGCAAGAAAACTCCCATGTGCGGCTGAGATTGGAACAACGCTGAAATGGGGTATTCCTGAAAACACACCAACCGGTCACGGCGGAGCGCACCAAAGCGATGAATGTACAAATATTGAAGGCTTTTTGGAGGCACTGGAGCTGACTTTGCAAATGCTTATCGAATGTGATAAAACGGAGGAATAAATAATGTGAAAAATAAGCGGCGCATCTTGCCCTTTATCGGAGCTTGAAGTATCAACATACGTCGGCGCTCCTCAAAAGAGCAATCTGCTTGCTTCTTTTCCACATTATGATTTGTGCCGCCGCAAGACGGCGGAATGGAGGATTATTATGAAACTATTATTTACGGGAGATATAAATTTCAGAGGAATTGAAAATCTCGATTACGGAAAATCATCGAAAATATTAAATGATGTTATACCTTACATAAAAAGTGTGGATTTTGTAATACCGAATTTGGAATGTCCTTTGGGTAACGAAGATGACTATATGCCAATTAAAAAAGCCGGTCCGAATTTAATTTGCTCGAAAAATTACATTTCTCTTTTGAAAGCCATGAATACATATGCGGTTACACTTGCCAATAATCACATAGGAGACTATGGTGAAAGAGCATTGAATAACACTCTCAAGCTTTTAGATGAGAATAATATACAATATGCAGGCGCAGGCAATAATATTTCGGAGGCATATTCAGCTATACGAATATCAAAAGAGGGCATTACAATTTCTTTGTTATCTGTATGCGAAAATGAATTTGGAGTTGCAGAGGAAAATAAAGCAGGTTCGGCAGGCTACAACCCAAGACTTTTGATGAACAAAATTCAAACCGAAAAAAATGTTTCCGACTTCATTATTGTTGTATTTCACGGCGGCAATGAGTACAATCCGTTGCCGTCGCCCGATACAGTAGAACGTTACAGATTTATTTGTGATATGGGTGCGGATGCTGTTATTGCAGGGCATACCCACTGTCCTCAAGGATATGAAACTTATAACGGAAAACCGATTATATACAGCATGGGAAACTTTCTTTTCAGAAATACCGAAAAAACCGACAATAAGGATTCATGGTATTACGGATATTTCACAATACTAGACATAAATATGTCAAAGATTTCTTTTGATATTGTTCCGTATAAATTTGATATATCGGGTACAAAAATAACTGTTTTTGACGGCAAAGACAAGGTTGAAATGAATCGATACATCGATAATTTGTCTGAAATAATACAGAACCCTTCCGAATTAAAGCAATATTTTAAAGGCTGGTCCCTTAATCATATCTGGATTCCACAATTGCCGGAAAATATTTACAATTTAACCAATTATAATGCATCGGGAAATTATGATTTGCTTAAATGCGAAGCACATTTGAGCCAAGCTAAACAAATATTTGAGATTTTGTTTAATGATGAGATTGATAATACAAAAACATGGCAGAAAAAGATATCGGAACTGCAAAAAATGCCGGTGTAATTTAATGGAGTATGAAATGGAGGCTTTA
>CADBPJ010000029.1 GCA_902796445.1 uncultured Ruminococcus sp.
TGCCGCACCAATTACTATAGGCATAACTGCAACTATACCCAGGAAGAATGAGCCGACTAAGTTTAGTCTTGATGTTACCTTTGCGATATAATCGCTTGTCGGTTTACCCGGACGTATACCAGGTATATAGCCACCGCTCTTCTTGATGTTGTTTGACATCTCGATTGGGTTGAACTGAATTGTTGAATAGAAGTATGTGAAGAATATTATCAACAAGAAATATAATACTCCGTATACAACTGTTGTCCACGCGGGTCCGTTTGTTGATAAACAATTCAGAATTGTTCCGCCGAATCCTGATGACGGAACGTTGCCGCCATTTAGCAATCTTACGATTGTTGACGGGAATGCCATAATGGATGATGCAAAGATGATCGGCATAACGCCGCCTGCAGCAACCTTTATGGGGATGTTTGTGCTTTGACCGCCATACATTTTTCTTCCTACAACACGCTTAGCGTACTGCACAGGAATTCTCTTTTCTGCATCTGTAAAGAATACTACAAGTGCTATCGCAGCTATTGCAACTGCAAGTATTACCAATGCAATTACTGTGCCCATTGCGCTGAATGTTCCGCTCTTCATTACATATGTGTTAAATACTGATGTTACAGCTGACGGTATTCTTGACACGATACCTGCAAAGATAATCATTGATATACCATTGCCCAAGCCCTTTTCTGTAATAAGCTCACCAAGCCATACAATGAATGCTGTACCTGCTGTGAATGTAAGAACTATTACAGCAAAGGATAGCGGACCTTCATTTGATATAGGTGTAAGACCTGGTGTTGAAACTCCCATATTGTGAAGAGTTACATACAAACCTGCACCCTGTACCAATGCAAGTGCGATACCTACATATCTTGTAATCTTGTTTATCTTCTTTCTACCCTCTACACCCTCTTTTGAAAGTCTTTCAAGTGCGGGGATAGCAACAGTTAATAGCTGTATAATAATCGAAGCATTGATGTATGGCGAAACACCCATTGCAAGGACTGTAGCATTTTCAAATGCTCCACCTGTAAATGTGTTGAACAAGCTGAACAAATCCATGCTGCTGCCTTGACCAAGGAATGCCTGCATCGCTTCTGCACTCAGATATGGAACGGGCAATGCTGCACCAAATCTGAATATAACAAGCATCAGGAGTGTGAATAGAATTCTGCGTCTTAAATCAGGAATTTTAAATGCGTTTCTGATTGTTTCGAGCATTTCAGATCACCTCTGCCTTTCCGCCTGCCTTTTCGATTTTTTCCTTAGCTGACTCGCTGACCTTTGCTACCTTAACAGTAAGCTTCTTTGTAACCTCGCCTCTGCCAAGAATTTTTACGCCGTCAAGAGTTTTGCTGATGATGCCCTTCTCAAGTAAGCTTTGTGCTGTTACCTCGTCACCATCGTTAAACTTGTCGAGCACCTCTACGTTTACCGAAACATACTTCTTAGCGAAGATGTTTGTAAAGCCACGCTTAGGCAAACGTCTGTACAACGGCATCTGACCGCCTTCAAAACCAGGTCTTACGCCGCCACCGCTTCTTGCCTTCTGACCCTTATGGCCTCTGCCTGAAGTCTTGCCAACGCCTGAACCGATACCACGGCCAACGATTTTCTTTCTGTGAGTTGAACCCTCAGCAGGTTTCAATTCTTCAAGTCTCATTCGCTGCACCTCCCTGCTCAAATTTCTTCTACTGTTACAAGGTGAGATACCTTGTTTATCATTCCTCTGATCTCAGGACAATCGTTTTTCTCAACAACTGAACGGATCTTCTTAAGTCCAAGAGCCTCGACAGTTCTGATCTGGTCCTGCTTTCTGCCGATTGTGCTCTTAACCAAAGTAATTTTTAATTTAGCCATTACTTAACCATTCCTTTCTGCTAATCAGTGTTTGATTAACCATTGATCTGGTCTACAGTCTTGCCGCGAAGCTTTGCAACTTCTTCTGCGCTCTTTAGTGATGCAAGACCTGCGATTGTTGCGTTAACAACGTTACGCTTATTATTTGAACGTAAGCATTTTGTTCTGATATCCTTTATACCTGCAAGCTCCAATACTGCACGGGCAGCACCGCCTGCGATAACACCGGTACCTTCTTTAGCCGGCTTAAGGAGAACCTTACCTGCGCCGTCTACACCGATTGCCTCATGAGGAATTGTTGTGCCTACCAATGGAACTCTTATCAAGTTCTTCTTAGCAGCCTCAATACCCTTTCTTATTGCTTCGGGGATTTCAGCAGCCTTACCTGAACCGCTGCCTACGATACCGTTTCCGTCACCTACAACTACTAAGGCACTAAATCTCATTGTACGTCCGCCCTTAACAGTCTTTGATACTCTGTTAATTGCAACTACGTTTTCCTCAAGCTCTAATGTTGTAGCATCAATTCTTTCAGTCACTTGTTTGCTCCTCCTATCTATTAGAATTCCAAGCCGCCTTCTCTTGCACCTTCAGCAAGAGCAGCAACTCTACCGTGATATACGTATCCGCCTCTGTCGAATACAACTGACTTAATGCCTGCAGCCAATGCCTTCTCAGCTATTGCCTTGCCGACCATCTTTGCACCCTCAATGTTGGATCCGTTACCCTCAAATCCTTTTTCAACACTTGAAGCAGCTACAAGAGTAACTCCGTTCACGTCATCAATAACCTGAGCGTAAATGTGGTTTAAGCTTCTGAATACGTTAAGACGAGGTCTCTCCGCAGTACCGGAGATGTTCTTTCTTACTCTGTAATGACGCTTAATTCTCGCCTGATTTTTATCTTTCATCTTTATCATTTTAAGAACACTCCTTTCAATTATTTCTTCTTAGCACCTGTCTTACCTTCTTTACGTCTGATGTATTCATCAGCGTACTTGATACCCTTGCCCTTATATGGCTCCGGAGCTCTGAAGCTTCTGATTTTAGCTGCAGTTGCACCTACTCGCTCTTTATCAGCACCCTTTACGATGATCTGGTTAGGAGCAGGTACCTCAAGTGTAATACCCTCTTCTGCCTCGAAATTAACAGGATGTGAATAACCCAAAGTTAAGTTCAAGGTCTTGCCCTGCATAGCAGCTCTGTAACCAACACCGTTGATTTCAAGAGTCTTTGTGAAGCCATCAGTTACACCGATTATCATATTGTTTACAAGTGTTCTTGTAAGACCATGAAGTGATCTGTGCATCTTATTGTCTGAAGGACGTACAACTGTGATTGTGTCGCCTTCAACTGTAACCTTCATATCAGGATGAAGTGTTCTTGTCAAAGTTTCCTTTGCACCCTTAACTGTGATAGTATTATCAGCAGTTATGTCTACCTTAACTCCCGCAGGAATTGTGATAGGCAATCTACCTATTCTTGACATAGGATTTTCCTCCTTAACTTAAATTCTCTCTGTCCTTATGGGACAGGTTTTCAGTTTCTTATATGTTTTATTATTACCAAACGAAGCAAAGAACTTCGCCGCCGATATGCTCTTTACGAGCTTCCTTGTCTGTCATAACACCCTTTGAAGTTGAAACGATTGCTGTTCCAAGACCCTTCAATACTCTGGGCATTTCTTCTGCTGATGCGTAATATCTAAGACCTGGTTTTGAAACTCTCTTAAGGCCTGATATTACTCTCTCGCCTGACGGACTGTATTTAAGTGTCATTCTGATAACATTCTGCTTGCCATCTTCGATAATCTGATAACCCTTTATATATCCCTCGTTAGCAAGAATTTCTACGATTGATTCCTTCATCTTTGATGACGGACAGTCAACTGTTTCATGCTTCTGAGTGTTAGCGTTTCTGATTCTTGTTAGCAAGTCAGCGATAGGATCAGTGATTTGCATTTAAGTTACCTCCTTCCGCAGTAAACCCATTGTTTACTACTGACGTGTTTACGAATTTATCAATTCGTCCTTCTATCAAAATTACGGTTAATTACCAGCTTGCTTTCTTTACGCCTGGGATCTGTCCCTTATATGCAAGCTCTCTGAAGCAGATACGGCAGATGCCGAACTTACGAAGATATGCGTGCGGTCTGCCGCAAATCTTACATCTTGTATAGAACTGTGTGCTATACTTAGGTTTTCTCTGCTGTTTAACCTTCATAGATGTTTTTGCCATGATTTTGTTCCTCCTTTAACCTGTCTACCGATTAAGCGCTGAACGGAGCACCGAATAGTGTTAGCAATTCGCGAGCCTCTTCGTCAGTCTTTGCAGTAGTTACAAAGTTAATATCCATACCTCTGATTTTATCAATCTTATCATAGTCGATTTCAGGGAATATTAGCTGTTCTTTGATACCGAATGAGAAGTTTCCTCTTCCGTCAAAGCCGTTTGCGCTTATACCTCTGAAGTCACGTACACGTGGTAGAGCAACGTTGAACAATCTGTCCATGAACTCATACATCTTGTCACGTCTTAAAGTAACCTTACAGCCAATTATCATACCTTCTCTTAATTTGAAGTTTGCGACTGACTTTCTGGCACGTGTTAGTACCGGCTTCTGACCTGTTATAGCAGCCAAATCTGCACAAGCAGCGTCGATTACCTTTGAGTTTTCCTTAGCTTCGCCAAGACCGATGTTTATCGTAATCTTTGAAAGCTTTGGAATTTGCATAACACTCTTATATGAGAATTTACTCATAAGAGCCGGTGCGATTTCCTGATTATACTTATCCTGTAATCTACTCATTATCTAAGTGTACCTCCTCTCAATCAATCGTTAAATGTTTCGCCGCACTTCTTGCAGTACTTAGCCTTTGAGCCGTCATCAAATACCTTAACTCCAACTCTTGCAGGCTTGCCGCACTTCGGGCAAACTCTCATAACGTTTGATGCGTCGATGGGCATTTCCTTATCGATAATTGCGCTTGCCTGTCCCTGCATTCTTGCTTTCTGATGCTTCTTTGCAACTGCAACGCCTTCTACGATAACCTTATTCTGCTCTGGGAATGCTGCTATGACATTACCCTCTTTGCCCTTATCTTTACCGGCGATTACTACTACCTTATCGCCTCTTTTTACATGCATTTTATTCATTTCCGACTTCCTCCTTAATTAAAGAACTTCCGGAGCCAATGAAAGAATCTTCATGTATTCTTTGTCTCTAAGCTCTCTTGCAACCGGTCCGAAAATACGAGTACCTCTTGGGTTCTTATCGTCCTTTACTATTACAGCTGCATTTTCGTCGAATCTGATATATGAACCGTCAGCACGTTTTGACATGTTTACTGTTCTGACAACAACCGCCTTAACAACGTCGCCTTTCTTAACAACGCCGCCTGGTGTTGCCTTTTTAACGCTACAAATAATTTCATCGCCAACAGCCGCATATCTCTTTTTTGAGCCGCCCATAACACGGATACACATAACTTCCTTAGCACCGGTGTTGTCGGCAACCTTCAAGCGTGTCTGTACCTGAATCATTATGAAATCCTCCTTCCGAAATAGCTTACTTAACTTTTTCTACTATTTCTACCAATCTCCATCTCTTATCCTTTGAGAGAGGTCTTGTTTCCATTACCTTTACCTTATCGCCTATCTGGCATACATTCTCTTCATCATGAGCCTTTAGCTTATAGGTACGCTTTACAATTTTGCCGTAAAGCGGGTGTTTTACGTTATATTCAATAGCTACAACGATAGTCTTATCCATTTTATTGCTGACTACCTTACCTATCTTTACCTTACGTCTGTTTCTTGTTTCCACAGATATGTGCCTCCTTTCAAGCAATATAAATCTGTTTTAATTGGTTAACCCTGTAACTCACGCTCGTGAATAGTGGTTAGAATACGAGCAATAGTCTTCTTAACGTCAGAAATTCTCTTCGGATTTTCTAACTGGTTTACTGCCTTTTGAAAACGCAGATTGAATAGTTCCTGCTTACATTCCTGCAGCTTTGCTTCGAGCTCAGCGGTTGATAAATCTCTGATTTCGTTTATTTTCATTACTGCTCACCATCCTCACGTTTAACAAACTTACACTTGATTGGGAGCTTATGCATTGCAAGACGCATAGCTTCACGAGCAACCTCTTCTGAAACGCCGTCCATCTCGAACAATACTCTACCCGGCTTAACTACTGCTACCCAGTACTCCGGAGCACCCTTACCTTTACCCATTCGAACACCTGCAGGCTTAGCTGATACAGGCTTGTCAGGGAATATCTTTATCCATACCTTACCGCCACGCTTGATATATCTTGTCATAGCGATACGGGCTGCTTCTATCTGTCTTGATGTTATCCATGCCGGCTCTGTAGCTTGCAAACCGAATGTACCGTTTGTAACCTTGTTGCCGCGAAGAGCTTTACCCTTCATTCTGCCACGCATAACACGTCTGAACTTAACTCTCTTAGGTAATAACATTACTGCTCTCCTCCTTTTGAGTTATTTCTTCTCTCACGCTTTTCGCCAGCCGGACGACGCGGAGCTTTTCCGTCACGACGACCACCCTTAGCATCACGACGCTTCGCATCTCTTGCCTGAGCCTCTGCTTCCTTCTTTCTGCCTTCAGCTACGTTTAGGATTTCGCCCTTGTAAATCCATACCTTAACACCTAAGATACCATATGTTGTCTTTGCCTCAGCAAAACCGTAATCGATATCAGCACGTAGTGTCTGTAGAGGAATTGTACCCTCGTGATACTGCTCAGTTCTTGCAATTTCTGCACCGCCTACACGGCCTGAAACTGCGGTCTTGATACCCTTAACGCCCATTCTCATAGCTCTGCCCATAACCTGCTTCATAGCACGTCTGAATGAGATACGATTTTCAAGCTGTGCTGCAATGTTCTCTGCAACAAGCTGTGCGTTTGTGTCAGGGTTCTTAACCTCCATAATGTTGACATTAACTGTCTTATTAGTAAGCTTTTCAATCTGTGCCTTAAGCTTATCTATCTCGGCACCGCCACGTCCGATGATGATACCCGGCTTTGCAGCGTGGATTGTTACAAATACTCTGTTCTGCTTTCTCTCGATACCAATCTTTGCGATACCGGCATTAAAGCATAATTCTTTTACGAATTTTCTTATCTTGTGATCTTCTACAAGCTGGTCACCAAAGTCACGCTTATCTGCGATCCATTTTGAGTCCCAGTCCTTGATCACGCCGACTCTTAGTCCATGCGGATTAACCTTCTGTCCCATGAGTGAACCTCCTTCTTCTTAGTCTTCCAATTCCTTAACCACTAATGTGATATGGCTGGTTCTCTTTAAGATTCTAAACGCTCTGCCCTGTGCTCTGGGCTGAATTCTTTTAAGTGTTGGACCCTGTGTTGCGTAACACTCTGATACGATCAACTTGTCAGCATCCATGTTATTGTTATTAACTGCATTAGCTACTGCTGATGCAAGAAGCTTGCCAACGTATTCACAACCAGATTTTGGTGTGTTCTTCAAGATAGCCTCTGCAACCTTTACAGGCTTATTTCTGATAAGGTCAAGGACAATTTTAATCTTTCTTGATGAAATACGGGCATATTTTACTGTTGCACGTGCTTCCATTTAGGAAATCCTCCTTCCAATCATTTTGATTGTATTTTCTCTGAAATTCTCTTTAACGAATATTCCCGATTATCTTGATGTCTTTGCTCCTGCGTGACCTTTGAAGGTTCTTGTAGGTGCAAACTCGCCAAGCTTATGTCCAACCATGTCTTCTGAAACGAAAACCGGAACATGCTTTCTACCATCATGAACTGCGATTGTGTGACCAACCATCTCAGGGAATATAGTCGAAGCTCTTGACCAAGTCTTTATGACTTTCTTCTCGTTAGCTTCGTTCATCGCATCGATTCTTTTCATAAGACGCTCTTCGACGAAAGGTCCTTTTTTAATCGATCTGCTCATTCTCTGTTCCTCCTTTTACGAACAATATAAGGACAAATTACTTGTCATTTCTTCTCTTAACAATGAACTTATTAGTTCTGTTCTTTGGCTTTCTTGTTCTAAGACCAAGTGCAGGCTTACCCCATGGAGTAACCGGTGCGGGACGTCCGATAGGTGACTTACCTTCACCACCACCGTGCGGGTGATCGTTCGGGTTCATAACTACGCCTCGAACTGTCGGTCTCCAACCCATGTGACGCTTTCTACCTGCTTTACCGATAGAAATGTTCTCATGCTGCTGGTTACCTACTGAACCGATTGTTGCCTTACAGTTAAGTGCTACAAGTCTTACTTCACCTGAAGGAAGTCTAACCTGTCCATAACCGTTTTCTTTAGCCATTAGCTGTGCACTCTCGCCGGCTGATCTTACAAGCTGACCGCCCTTGCCCGGGTGGATTTCCAAGTTGTGAATTAATGTACCAACAGGAATATCCTTGATGAACAATGCGTTACCAACCTTAACGTCTGCGCCTTCACCTGATGTAACTGTCATACCGTCTGTAAGACCTTCAGGTGCGATTATATATGCCTTTGTGCCGTCCTCATACTGAAGAAGGGCAATGTTTGCTGATCTGTTAGGATCGTACTCGATACCGATAACAGTAGCATTCATACCGTCCTTCTGACGCTTGAAGTCTATAATTCTGTACTTCTGCTTGTTACCGCCGCCTCTATGACGAACTGTTATTCTACCGTAAGAGTTTCTTCCGGCATTCTTCTGCTTCTTAGCAAGAAGTGAACGTTCCGGAGTCTTCTTGGTGATTTCAGCAAAATCTGAAACCGTCATAAATCTTCTGGCAGGCGATGTAGGATTATACTTTTTTATAGCCATTATCCTTTACTCTCCTTTATCTATTTTCTGGATTTCTTCTTATTAATAGGATTACATATCGAAGAACTCTATTGTCTTTGAGTCCTTTGCAAGAGTAACGATTGCTTTCTTCCATGAAGCACGTCTGCCCTCGTAACGTCCCATTCTCTTAAGCTTGCCATCATAGTTCATTGTGTTAACCTTAGCAACCTTAACTCCGAAAACCTCCTCAACTGCATACTTGATTTCAAGCTTGTTTACAGTCTTTGGAACCTCGAAAGTGTATTTCTTGATTTCATTACCTTCTCTGTCTAATTCAACCTTCATTGATTTCTCAGTGATGATAGGTCTTTTAATGATATCGTATGAATTCATTATGCATACACCTCCTCAATCTTAGCAACTGCTTCTTTTGAAAGAACCAATGCCTTATGCTTAAGAATGTCATATGTGTTAAGTGTACCAACGTGTGATGCATCTACACCCATGATATTTCTTGATGATTTGTAGATATTATTGTCAGCATCTGCTGTAACTATAAGAGCTGATGAAACATCAAGTCCCTTAAGCAGTGCAGCAATCTTAGCTGTCTTTATCTCCTCAAGTGATAGTCCGTCTACTACGTATACTGCGTACTCATTGTACTTAGCAGTAAGAGCTGACTTAAGAGCTATTCTCTTGATCTTCATATTCACACTGTAGCGATAGCTTCTGTGCTTAGGACCTAAAGCAACGCCGCCGCCTACCCATTGCGGAGCACGGATACTACCCTGTCTTGCACGACCTGTACCCTTCTGTCTCCATGGCTTCTTACCGCCGCCACGAACTTCAGTACGAGTCTTTGTATTCTGTGTACCCTGTCTCTTATTTGCAAGGTGGTTTACGACTACTGTGTGAAGAACTGATTCGTTAACCTCTACTGCAAATATTGCATCTGAAGCTTCCATTGAACCTGTCTTCTGACCTTCCATATTATATAGAGCCAATTTAGCCATTATGTTTCCTCCTTTCCAAATACCCGAAATTACGCTTTAACGGCGTTTCTTATTGTTATAAGACCGCCCTTAACGCCCGGTACAGCGCCCTTAACGAGGATTAGGTTTTCCTCAGCGTCTACCTTTACGATTTCAAGATTCTGGATTGTTACCTTATCAACACCGTAGTGTCCGGGAAGTTTCTTACCCTTGAATACACGGCCCGGGAATGAACACATACCCATTGAACCTGATACTCTCTGTGAGTGTGAACCGTGTGACATAGGACCTCTGTGAAGATTCCATCTCTTCATCGGACCTGCGAAGCCGTGACCCTTTGAGATACCGGATACATCAACCTTCTCGCCTGCCTCAAAAACGTCAACCTTGATTTCGTCACCAACGTTCAAGCTCTCAATATCTTCAAGTCTGAACTCTCTGAGATATCTCTTGTTGGCTGCATTAGCCTTTGCAAAATGACCCTTTAGCGGCTTGTTAACATTCTTTTCTTTAATCTCGCCGTAACCTACCTGAACTGCATTGTAGCCATCTGTCTCAACAGTCTTCTTCTGAATAACTGTGCATGGACCTGCAAGAATTGCTGTAACAGGAATTACTTTGCCGCCTTCACCAAAGATTTGAGTCATTCCAATCTTTGTGCCTAAAATTGCTTTTTTCATGATTTTCCTCCTTAACAGTTATTGGTTTGCGAAAAGCGACGCAAACATGACCTGCATCATAACCCTTATGGGTTACTGCATAAAAATGTGCCTTTGGGCTTATTTCTGGATAATGCTTATATCCACACCTGCGGGCAAATCAATCTTCATAAGTGATTCCATTGTCTTAGCACCAGGAACAACTATGTCGATCAATCTTTTGTGAGTTCTTCTTTCGAACTGCTCACGAGAATCCTTGTACTTATGAACTGCACGAAGAATTGTGATAATCTCCTTGTCAGTCGGTAGCGGGATAGGACCTGAAACCTTAGCGCCTGTTCTCTTAGCGATCTCTACGATCTTCTCAGCGCTCTGATCCAATACCACATGATCATAAGCCTTTAACTTGATTCTGATTTTCTGGTTTGCTGCCATACTTCGATTCCCTCCTTGTTTATAATTTGTTGCACTCTGCACGACAGCTCGCGGAAATTTGTACACACTCTCGGGTGTTTCTCACCACCCCTTTTAAAAACCCGCCAAATCCATTTGATTTGCGGGCTGTACAAGTCAATTTCACCATTTTATCAATGTGCATAAAACGCATACTTATCCCATTTGCACGCAAGACACAGGTTTAGCGTACATAGGACACAGACTTAATGGCTTGACTGCCGCCCGACTTCATGAGTCGGACAATCTCCATGGAAAAACCGGCGTTAGCCTACGCCGCAACCTCCCACTTCATCGTTTGTCTAGTGTTACAACATAGCTATTTTAGCATAATATCGGGAAAAAGTCAATATTTTCGTCAAAAAAATTTTATAAAATTTTTAACAAAATGCAAGAATTTTTAAAAACAATTTTGTGCATTTTAACGCAGGAATTTTTATTATAAAATATCTTGTAAAATAAAAGAATATATGATATACTGATTATGCCAAATAATTTTCAATTAAATATTTTTATAAGGATAGCTCTATTTTTATGGGTTTTGTTCCTATATGTATGGATTTTCTTTTCATATGCAATAATATCGGCGAAGAATTTGATAAAAACGCAAATTCCGTCCGATGTTATTGCAGCTATTCTGCGTAATTGAAAATTGTTTGGCGACAATCGGAGTTTGCGTTTTTTGTGCGACAGCTTCGGTTGTCGCACTTTTTAATTTATGGGATAGCAGAAAGGAGTACATCCTACAGAAAGTGTATTTACAAATTCATCTTTAATCAAGAAAGGAAAATACATATGAAAACAACAAAATTAGTAATCGGAATAGTAAGTATAGTTTTATTCGCCATCATCACATTTCAAAGCTGTGCTGTAGGCTTAGGAAATGCTATAATTGATAATGGCGAGGTCAGCGGTTCAGGCGGCATTATTCTTGCATTTTCTATGTTAATCGCAGGCATTCTTGCCATTGCATGCAGAAAATCAAAACCAGGTAGTATAGTTGCAGGTGCATTCTACGCATTCGGCGGACTTATAGGCATATGCAACGCGGGAACATTTTCAGATTTGAAAATATGGTCAATTTTATCTTTTATTTTTGCAGCAGTGATTATAATAGGAAGTATATTTTCTAAAAAGCATAGTGTAAATACAGAAAGTAAATAATACTTTCATAGGTCTCTCTCCACACGAGGAGGCTTATGTTTCAGTTTAACACATCATAATCACAAAAATGATTCAATTTTCCAAAAATAATTTCATCTTGTACTTGAAATCTCAACCAATATAGTGTATAATTTAGTTAGTATATATATTGGGGAGGAAATATTATGAACATTCTTGTTACAGGCGGTGCAGGATATATAGGCAGCCACACTTGCGTTGAGCTTTTAAACGCAGGCTATGACATAGTCGTTGTGGATAATTTCGACAACTCATGTATGAAAGCGGTTGATACTGTTAAGGATATTACAGGTAAGGATTTCAAATTCTATGAGGTAGACCTGTTAGACCGCGAAAATCTTGAGAAGGTGTTTATTGAAAACAAAATTGATGCTGTAATCCATTTTGCAGGCTTAAAGGCAGTAGGTGAATCAACACAAATTCCGTTGAGATATTACCATAATAATATAACAGGTACATTGATACTTATGGAGCTTATGGAAAAGTATGATGTAAACAACATCGTATTCTCATCATCAGCTACAGTTTACGGTATGCCGAAATCCGTTCCGATTACAGAGGATTTCCCGCTATCAACAACGAACCCTTATGGTTCAACAAAGCTTATGCTTGAGCAGATTTTAACTGATGCCGCAAAGGCAAACGATAAGCTTTCTGTTACATTACTAAGATACTTTAACCCAATCGGTGCGCACGAAAGCGGAAATATGGGCGAGGATCCACAGGGTATACCCAACAACCTCCTCCCCTATGTTGCACAGGTTGCAGTAGGTAAGCTTGAAAAGGTACACGTATTCGGTGACGATTACCCAACACCCGATGGCACAGGCGTAAGAGATTACATACACGTAGTTGACCTTGCAATCGGACACTTAAAAGCAATCGAAAAGAAAGCTAATGAGGCAGGTGTTCATATTTACAACCTTGGCACAGGCAACGGCTACAGCGTATTGCAGATTATAAAGGCATTTGAAAAGGCGTGCGGCAAGGAATTGCCATACGTTATCGACCCAAGACGCCCAGGCGATATAGCCGAATGTTGGGCAAATCCTGCAAAGGCAAAGGCAGAGCTTGGCTGGGAGGCAACAAGAGGTATTGAAAAAATGTGCGAGGACAGCTGGAGATGGCAGTCGACACATCCAAACGGATATAATAGTTAATGACAGAACACAAATATGTACAAAAAGAAAACCATCTGCGGTATACCAACGTATATCCACAGACGGTTTTCATATGTTCTGCACTATTTTTTCGCATCCCTTATAGAGATTATTGATTTTCTTAACAGCCTCTTTTTACTGCTTAAATTGTCCATGCTCCGTTTTGTTTTCTCAATTCGGCAGGTGTTATCCCATAAACCTTTTTGAATTTCTGGCTGAAATGGCTGAAACTTTTAAACCCAAGCTCTTCTGCAATATCCTCAGGTCTTAACGAGGTCAGTATCAAATCATTATATGCTGTTTCAAGTCTTTGCTCGGACACGTATTCATACAAAGTCATATTCAAATACTTTTTTACCAGCCTCAAAAGCTGCGGACGGCTATAGCCTGACTCTGCCACAAACGCAGATACACCTTTTTTAAGATTTTCTCTTTTCTTCATTTCTTTTAATGCGTTTATAATCACAGCAGGACATTCATTTCCGTCTCCGACCTCTGATTTTTCGATAAGTGTTTTTATCAAATAAGAAAGCAAAAATTTATACTCGTACACCAATAAATCATTATTTACATTATTATGTACAAAGCTTAATATTTTTTGTACCTGAGGCTCCGAAAATATCAGTGGATGTTGTTTAAAATCAAAGCACTCAGGAATGGTTTTTCCATTGTATTCGCATATATCCTCAACCTCACACGCTTTCACTGAAAATGAACTTATCTTCAGATCCTCTGATTGTTTGAGAAAGCTATGACTGTCTTTAGGCGACATAAATACAATATCATCTCTTTCAAGCCTGTATTCTTCGCCATTAATGAACGCTAAACACATTCCTCTCAATACAATAACAAACTCATAAAAGTCATGGGAATGATAAACACTTGTCAGTCTGCGATTTTCAGCAGTCTGGAATATGAAATGATTTTGCTTCACATTATTGCCTATCTGCAGACTATTTATAGTATCAAATTTATATATAACCTTATCCAAACCCGACTCACCTCTTTTCTGCAGTATATCATGTTTTTTTCATACTGTCAATTAAAATGATTAGAAATCGCATAAATTGATTAGCTATAGCATTGACACAAAAACATATGAATGATATACTTTTAAAAACACCAGGAGGAAGATAACTATGTATTATATGCTGTTATTCTCTATAGCGGCCGCATCATTTAACAGTGTGCTACTTAACAAAGCAAAAGTGAGCAAAAATGGCGATGTATTTCCTTTTAATCTTATAGTTTCACTGATATGGTGTGCTATTCTTTTTGTCGCAAACAAAGGACAAGTCACTATATCCCCTCAAATTATATTCTGGGGTATCTTGTATGGCCTTACCCAGACTTGTTTCATCTCATTTAAAACAGCGGCAATGAGTACAGGCTCGGTGGCAATCACAACGCTTATCGGCAACAGTTCGCTTCTTATATCCATATTTGTCAGCCTGATAATATGGAAAGAACAAGTCACTATCGCCGATATTATAGGTCTTGCATTGCTTGCCGCCGCAATATTTATGTGTACATACACAAAAGATGCAACAAAATCAACGAAACATAATCGTTTATGGAAATATTTTGCGGTATTGTTTTTGATATTCGCCGCAGGTGTCGGAATAGTTTTTAAAGCATTCGGTAAATCAGGTAATCTTGAATATTGCGGAGATATGATGTTTGTTTCATCAATCGTGATGATCATTTCAAATCTTGTGATATGCCTTGCTACAGGCAATCTGAAACAAAATAAAATAACGGCACACTCCAAAAGCTTTATTGCTTTTGCCGTTGTATCAGGTATATTGAGCTGTCTGTATAACAGGCTAAACATATTTTTGACAGGTAATATGGATGCATTAATATTCTTCCCGTCCTTTAATGGCGGAGTTATGTTCTTATCAGCAGTTTTGAGTGCTCTCATTTGCAGAGAGAAACTGCGATTTACTCAGATAATAGGGCTTGTTGTCGGTATTTTTGCCATCTGCCTTATTGGTATATTATAAACACGCGAAAGGAAATTTTTTATGATTAACTTTGAACACAAACTTCCTGCAATGAATATTGACGGAAAACAGAATGGTACTTACAATAACACAGAACTTGCATTCCCGTCTGTTCTTACTACAACCGACCCTGAATTGGGTTGCTTTATGCATATGCTGCGTTCGAACATCTACGAGGGCAGAACATTGGTTTTTATTGACGGAAAAATTTTGATGTGCGACAAGAACTGGATAAGAGACCATGTTCACGTAATGAAAGGAATGAAACATTGGGATTACAATCTTGATTCTTTTCTGAATTTCATAATCGACACACAAAGAGAGGACGGGCAGTTTTACGAGCTTATAAAACAGTATGATGACATGCATTGGACATTCGTAAACGAGGACTGCTATGTTATGTACCCTGACGACAACCTCACACTTGTAAGACTTGAACTTGAGGCAGATATTGAGTATCTTGTTGTCGAGGGAGCGATGTATTTGTACCAGACAACAGGCGATGATGAATGGTTAAGACGAGTTTTGCCACGTCTTGAAAAGGGAATTGATTATATAACCTCTGACGAAAAGCGTTGGGACAAATCTCTCGGGCTTGTTAAGCGCCCGTTTACTATTGATACATGGGATTTCACATACGGAAAAAATGGTGAAAACCGAAAGATTGAAGATGACACACCGATGTCTATTATGCACGGCGATAACTCGGGTGTATATCAGGCAATGAATCAGCTTGCGTGGTTTAATCGCAGACTTAATAACGAAGAAAAAGCCGAAGAATGGGAAAAGCGTGCTGAAGAATTGAAGAAAAATATGTTCAAATATCTATGGAACGGAAAATTCTTTATGCATCAGCTACACCTTAACCACAATGGTGCAGACACCCTTGAAAGCGAACGACTTTCTCTGTCAAATACATATGACATTAACCGATATGTCACTACTACCGAACAGGCACGATCAATTATTGAGGAATATATATCAAGACGCAAAACAACTCACAATTTTGCAGAATGGTTCAGCATTGATCCGCCTTACGAAAATTTTGTAGGATACTCACACACTCCAGGGGACTATGTAAATGGTGCGATTTCGCCGTTTACCGCAGGTGAGCTTGCCAAAGCCGCATTTAATAACGGCTACGAAGAATACGGTTGGGACATAATCACAAGATTTATGAAGCTCGCCAAGCGTGACGGGACTGTTTACTTCTTATACAATGGTGATGCAACACCGCAGCCTGAAGGCGGTCCGAGTGCATGGGGTGCAGCATCGTTTATCAGTGCTGTAGACGAGGGACTTGCAGGCATTAATGACATAGGCGTTAATTATGACGAAATATATTTTGCACCGAAATTCCCTGTAACACATTATACGGAATTGAGATATATAACAGGATATGAGGTTTCAAAAGCGCTTGTTGATGTCCGCTATATATTAAAAGATGAGGGAATGCGTTATGATATATATTCACCTGCAAAAAACATCAAAGCACACATTCTTACACCGAAAGGCAAAAAATGTTCTAAGCTGATTGTAAACTCACAAGAAATTAATTACACCGAAAATATGGTAGGTGACTCTTTGTATGTGGATTTCGATATAACAGACATTAGTACGACACCTGTAAGCATAGAAATAATCTTCTGATTTCAAAAATGGGACTGTTGCGTTAAGCAACAGTCCTTTGCATTTACAGTCTACCCTTAAAATCACTATATCCAAATTTGCGAATATACTTTACCTCGCCACTCTCATCCATTCCGCAGATTGCAGGCAAAGCCATTCCGTTAAAGGTATTGTTTTTTACTGTCGTATATATAGCCATATCGCAAAATGTCAGCCTGTCGCCAATCTGCAACGGCTTTTCAAATGAATAGTCACCTATTATATCGCCTGCAAGACAGGTCAGGGACGATAATCTGTAGGTATACTCCTTTTCGTCTGCCTCATACCCGTCTTTTAAGGGCGGGCGATACGGCATCTCCAATACATCAGGCATATGACATGCCGCAGATGTATCAAGCAGTGCCGTTTTTATTCCGTTATCGACTATTTCACATACGGTTGTTATGAGGTATCCTGCATTTAATGCCACAGCCTCGCCAGGCTCCAGATATACCTCGACATTGTACTTTTCTTTTATTCTGTTTATTTCCGACACAAGCAAATCAACGTCATAATCATCACGTGTAATATGGTGACCGCCGCCAAAATTCAGCCATTGCATATTGTATAAATATTCTCCGAATTTTTCCTCCACTGCTTTTAGTGTAGTAGCAAGGTCATCAGAATTCTGCTCGCAAAGTGTATGAAAATGCAGACCGCTTATCCCCTCTAACTCACGAGGCTCAAAATTCGCTTTCGTTATACCAAGCCTTGAGCCGTATGCACAAGGGTCATATATGCCATGCTCCTGAGTTGAACATTCGGGATTTATACGCAAGCCAAAGTTTCCGCCGTGGCTTATTGCACGAGCACGGAACCTTTTCCACTGCGAGAACGAGTTAAACACAATATGGTCACAAATATCAAGGATTTCGTCAAACTCCTCGTCCTTATATGCAGGACTGAACACGTGGTTTTCACCCTTCATCTCCTCATGCGCAAGGCGCGCTTCATATAGTCCGCTTGCAGTAGCTCCGCTTATATAATTGCCGATAAGCGGATAAAAATGATAGTTAGAAAACGCCTTTTGTGCTAACAGGATATGTGCGCCTGTACGTTTTTCAACGTCTTGCAGTATCTTGAGATTTTTCTTTAGTCTACCCTCGTCAATTACGTAGCACGGAGTAGGTATATTTTCAACACTGTACATATCAATCTACCAAATCAGGGTTAAAGCTTTCTTTCCAAGGCAATCCCCACTTGTTAAGTGCATCCATAAACGGATCGGGGTCAAACTCCTCTATATTAAATACACCAGGTCCCTGCCATGTACCTGTCATAAGCATCATTGCACCAATCATTGCAGGCACGCCTGTTGTGTATGACACTGCCTGAGAGCCAACCTCACGATAGCACTCCTGATGGTCACAGGTATTGTATAAATAATACGTTTTTTCCTTGCCGTCCTTTTTGCCTATAAATATACAACCTATATTTGTCTTTCCTACAGTTCTCGGGCCCAATGATGCAGGATCGGGCAATACTGCCTTTAAAAACTGTAACGGGATTATCTCCTTGCCCTCATACATTATAGGCTCGATTGATGTCATACCCACATTTTCAAGGCACTTTAAATGTCTTAGATAGCTCTCGCCAAAGGTCATAAAGAAACGTATCCTCTTAATACCGGGGATATTTATGGCAAGTGACTCGATTTCCTCGTGGTGCAAAAGGTACATATCCTTTTCACCGATTTCAGGGAAATCATACACTCTCTTTATCTCCATAGGCTCTGTTTCTACCCAATGTCCATCCTCCCAATAACTGCCCTTAGCACTTACCTCTCGGATATTTATTTCAGGGTTAAAATTCGTAGCAAACGGATAGCCATGATCGCCTGCATTGCAATCAAGAATGTCAATGTAGTTTATCTCATCAAACTCGTGCTTTAATGCATATGCTGCAAACACACTTGTAACACCAGGGTCAAAGCCGCTGCCCAAAAGCGCAGTAATTCCCGCCTCCTTGAAACGGTCACGGTACTCCCACTGCCACTTGTATTCAAACTTTGCAGTGTCCTCAGGCTCATAGTTTGCAGTATCGACATAATGTGTCTTTGTTGCAAGGCAAGCGTCCATTATAGTCAAATCCTGATATGTCAGGGCAAGATTAAGCACTACATCAGGCTTAAAGCTGTTTATAAGCTCGATTAGCTCGTCTACATTATCAGCATCTACTTGCGCTGTATGAATAATTGTTTTTGATTTACCGCTAAGCTTGTCCTTTAGTGCATCGCACTTTGACTTTGTGCGGCTTGCTATCATTATTTCCTCAAATACAGCATCGTTCTGTACACACTTATGAATAGCTACGGATGCAACGCCGCCGCAACCGATTATTAAACATTTTCCCATCTCTTTAGTTCCTTTCTTTATATACAGCAATCAATAATTCTCTCATTACCTTTAACGCAACCGCAGTTGATGCACCGCTTGCATCAAGCATAGGCGAAAGCTCGTTTATATCCATTCCCACAATGTTAAGCTTTGATACCTTAAGTATTGCATCAAGTAACTCCGTAAAGCTTACACCTCCGGCTTCCGGTGTACCTGTGCCCGGGAATACCGAGGGATCAAGCACGTCAAGGTCAATCGTGAAATACACAGGCTTTCCCTTGAGGCTTTCTATTACGTCATCGAGTCCGTCAAAATTAAATTTTTGGGTTTTTACGTGGTTCTTACCCCATTCAAATTCAGCACGTTCCCCACTGCGTATTCCGAACTGATATATTTTATCATCTCCCACCATATCCCAGACACGGTGTATAACCGATGCATGGGAAAGCGTTGCACCAAGATACTCATCACGCAAATCTGCATGAGCATCAAAGTGTATGACATGTAAATCAGGGTATTTTTCATATACTGCACGTACAGCTCCCAACGTCACAAGGTGCTCACCGCCTATCATAAGCGGAAGCTTGTCACTATCAAGGATTTTCCGTGTATGATTTTCTATATCGCCCAACGCCTTTTGTGTATCGCCAAAACACAGCTCAAGATCTCCCGAGTCGAATATCTCAATATCCTCCAAGTCCAAATCCTGATACGGACTATATGTTTCAAGTCCGTAGGACTCGGCACGCATATATCGTGATGCAAACCGCGTTCCGGGTCTATACGACGTCGTAGAATCAAATGGTGCACCGAAAATCACTATTTTGCTGTCACAAAATTCACTGTCACAGCCTAAAAAAGTTTCTATATTCTTTTGCATGGCAATCCCCCACTCACAAAATCTTGGTATAAGTATATCATACCTTAAAAAAAAATGCAAGCATCAATAAAGCTTTATATAGTCATTTTTAGGAGAATGTAAAAACTTTGTCTTGTATGCCCTATAAAAGGACGTGTAATCATTAAATCCGCACTTTGTGTATACTGATGTAGGTTTTTCGCCACGAACAAGAAGCTCCTTTGCCAAAATCAGCCGTTTAGCAGTTATGTATTCCCATACCGTAGAGCCTGTCACATTTCTGAATTTGCGGTTAAGTTGAGATTTACTTATAAACGGAGCAGGCGGAAACAACCCAAGAGCAACAACAGACAAGGAGTATTTTGAAACAGGAGATATAGATGCTGATACAAAGAGCTTTTTTGATTTAGATGCAGACGGTGTGGCATTTGTATTCAATCTTAACTTTCTCGGCGTTCTTATTCCGACACAGATTTTCGCAAAGCAGATGATAGGAAAAGAAGGTTGTAATATTTTAAATATTTCAAGTATGAATGCATTTACACCGCTTACAAAAATCCCTGCATATTCAGGCGCAAAGGCGGCTGTATCAAATTTCACACAATGGCTTGCCGTGCATTTTTCTAAAGTTGGTATTCGTGTAAACGCCATTGCACCCGGATTTTTCTCGACAAAGCAAAATGCGAGCCTTTTGTTTAACGCAGACGGAACTCCCACTCCAAGAACAGGAAAAATATTAGCGGCAACGCCAATGGGCAGATTTGGCGAGGCAAATGAACTTGAAGGCAGTATACTGTTTTCGCTCAACAACGATGCCGCAGGCTTTATAACAGGTGTTGTATTGCCCGTTGACGGCGGTTTCTCGGCATATTCGGGAGTATAATTCAAGAAGTCCAAGGGGACATATAAAAACGGGCAATGCGTCGCTTTTATATGTCCCTCATTATATGCTCAAATATTTCGACGGCGGTATTCCCATGATTTTTTTGAACGTCTTTGAATAGTGATAAATATCACAAAATCCGCACAGCTGCGCAATTTCGGAAATTGTATGCTTTTTTTCTGCCAAAAGGTCTATAGAATGATAGACACGTGTCCGCATCAGGTATCGGTGGAGCGGCAGGCCTGTTGAGATTTTTATAAGCTTGCTAATATAATTCGGATGCAAATTCAGAGCTTTTCCGATTATTTTATTTGAAAGCTGTTTATCTATATTTTCGTTTATATATCCTATGACAATGTTTGCAATTTCTTTATTTCCATTGTACTTCTGCCCCTGCTGTTCTCTCAAACATTCCAATAATAGTTCTGATAAAATATTCGCCGTAATATCTTCAAAGTACAGCAGCTTTTGTGAATATTCGCGTTCAATTCGGCTAAGTCTTGATGAAAATTTCTTCATTTCTCTTATATATGTAACCTCATTAAAAACAGGTACTTTTAATTCTTCCAAATTTTCCAAAACATAATGCGAATCAAAAAAATCAAATTCAACAGGCGGTATTGGTTTTTTGAGTGTTACATTAGATTGAGTATAATCAAAATTCAATGCTATATAAACTGCCTTACTTTGAGGCGTCAGGAGCTGATATTTATTCCCCGATGGTATAATCAGAACATCACCTTTATTTAAAATATACTGTTCTTCCTCTGTCCATATTTGGGCTGTGCCCTCATACATATAAAAAAATCTGTGATCATATGGAATTGTTGGTTTATAGTCCGCATTTCTATCTATGGGAATATAATGGGCATACCTTATAAAAGGATGTATTTTTGATATATTCATTCCAAAGCCCCCTTAGATTTATTTTATACAAATTTTAGTTTATATTATACATTGATTATATCACAAAACAACGATATAATCAAGATAATTTATAAAAAGGAGGTTGTTTGATATGATACAAAGAAAATCAAAAAGAACAGCAAGAATAGGTGTTTTTGCAGTAATTCACGAAATTTATTTTGAACAGTTTGATGGACTGCGGGACAGTCTTTACGGTTATCACAATGACTTAATTGACATAATCAAAACAAATGATGTTGAGGTTGTCGATTTTGGATTTGTAGGCAACAACCAGAGGGCTTACGAGGTCGCAGAAGAAATCAAAAAACAAAATATAGACCTTTTAATGTGCAATATGATTACATATGCAACATCATCTGTGTTTGCACCAATTCTTCTCGGCTGTGACATTCCTATGATTTTAGTTGCTCTTCAGCCGCTTTCAAAACTTGATTATACAAAGGCCAATACCTTTATGCAGTTAGAAAATGATAATATATGTGCTGTCCCTGAATTTATGGGTGTGGCAAACAGACTCAGAAAGAAGATACATGATGTAATAATAGGCACACTTTATGATGATGAGGATGCAAGGGCAGAGCTTTCGAAATGGTGTAATATCGCAATGGTTATCCATAGCTTAAAGGGTGCGAGAATGGGACTTATGGGCCATACAATGGAGGCAATGTATGATATGCACGCAGATCCGACTGCGATTTCTTCAGCGTTCGGTATTCACGTACCTCTTTTGGAAATAGATGATGTCGTAGAAGTGTATAACGAAATAACAGAGGAAGAAATACAGGCAAAAATCAACGTCATTGATGAAGAGTTTGATATGCCCGATCCTAAGAGTGACCCAATAACAACCAAGCTTACGGATGCGGATAAGCTTCAGGCGGCAAAATCAGCAGTTGCACTCGATCGACTTGTTGAAAAATATAACCTGACAGGACTTGCTTACTATTATGAGGGTCTTGATAATACCATTCAGAGAACGATTTCTTCGACTTTTATAGTCGGCAACTCTATTCTTAACGCACAAGGAATTCCTATGTGCGGTGAGTTTGATATAAAAACCTGTATAGCAATGCTTATTATGGACAGACTCAACATCGGAGGCAGTTTTGCGGAGTTTCACCCATTCGATTTTGACGAGGACTTTATTCTTGTAGGTCACGACGGTCCACATCATCTTGCGATTGCAGACGGAAAGCCGATATTGAGAAGTCTTAAGAAATATCACGGCAAACCAGGAAGCGGTGCAGGCGTAGAGTTTAAAATAAAAGAAGGGCCTATCACGATGCTCGGTATAACTCAAAACTATGACGGTAAGTTCAAATTCGTTATTGGAGAAGGATTTTCAAAGGCAGGTCCTATACCTCCGACAGGAAACACAAATACTCGAGGATTTTTTGAGCCGACCACAAAGGAATTTATAAAGAAATGGGTAATGGAAGGCCCGACACATCACTATGCATTGGGTATTGGTCACCATGCAGATGAACTTGCAAAGATTGCCGATATTTTAGGAATAGAAAGGGTGATTGTAAAATGAAAAACATAACACTTGAAATGAGTCTTAAGCCGTTTAAAGAGACAAATAGCGAATACATAGAAAACGTGTGCCGTATATTTTTCACACAGTGGGCACCACTCTTGAAGCAAGCAGATACCGTATCGGTTATGCTCTGGTCAGCAGACGGCAGCGAAATTCTTGACTACACAGGCGACAAAGAGCAAAGCTTTGAATGGGCATATAGAATTGGCGATGCAAACAAGCCTGAGGCTCCCGATGCAAATAATTGGCGTACAAATTCAAAAAAGATTTACCTACATTCAGCAAATTACTTGTATATAGAAAATCCACCGACTATGACATATGCAATTCTTGCTGATATTATAAAGACAATTAAAGCGGTCGGAAGAGAGCTTACAGGCGGCAAAAAAATCACCGTAGGCGCAACATTTGATCCCGGTCCTGAATTTGCAAAATCATCATTCAAGTATCAGCGTCATAACGAGATATGCCTTGGTAATGATATGGGAAAAGCCACTATGGTTTGTTGTTATGGTGTTTTAAACGGTGATACGAACAAATATGCCGCATATCCTCACGGTATACCCGACGGTACAAAATTCGGAACGTTTTTAGGTAAGCAGTCAGAAATTTTTCTTTCCGATATGGGCTATGACTATATATGGCTTTCAAACGGACTTGGATTTGGCAGAGAGACGTGGTCAGCGCTTGGCGCACTCTATGACGGAGAAAACTTTAACGCATCGACTCTTGATGAAATCAAAGATTGCGTAACCGAGTTCTGGGATTTATTTACAGCTGAATGTACCTTCCCTATCCAGGTTCGTGGTACAAATATGTCTATGGGAATAGACCTCTCAACAGATGGTGTTCCACTTAAAACAATTTATGATTCTGTTGACGGTATTCTGCCTCCGCCGAACTCTCCGTGGGCCGCTCTTAACGGCAATTTCGGCTTGGAGCTTATGGGATATATGTCAAGAATATCCTATATTCCCGACAAGGCTTTTCTTTTAAGATATTATATTCATGATCCGTGGTGGATGAACTCTCCGTGGTATGACAGATACAACAGCCAGCCACACGACATTTATCTGCCGTTTGCAATTTCGAGAATAGATGAGGACGGCAAGGTTAATACGCCTACTAATCTGAATATACTAACAATAGACAACGCTTTAGGCGATATGCCCGACAGCTGTGTGTATGAACCCCTACCCCACCTGATGAAGGCAATAAAGGAGATGCCCGATGAACTATCACCTATCGTATGGGTATACCCGTTTGACGAATATTCTGCTGCTGATAACGAATATATGTTAAAATCAATGAATGATGAGGATTGGTATATTGCAAATTCAATAACCGCGGGATGCCCCATATCCTCCGTAACAACAACTGATATATTCAAAAAGCAGGACAAGAGTATCTACAAATCCTCTGTTATAGTCACTCCTGTTCCGTATACGGATAAATTCCGTGACGAGATTGAAAAGTTCATTGATAATGGCGGAAGAGTAATATTCTACGGCGACAAAAACAGATGCAGTGATATTTGTAACTGCCAATATGCAGATGATGAGGTTTCTATTCTTGATGCTCTCAAAAAATATGGTGTCTCCATAGTATATGAAAAGCACAGTAATGAAAAATCACCCGTCATAATGTGTCACAGATACAATAACGCATTTATATATTCGGTATTCTCACCGTCAACAACGGTTAAAACTCTTATGAAATTTCCGTATGGTGCTCCAATTCTTGACGGATACGACACTATCCTTGAAAACGGATACGCATCGTATCATTTCCCAAAGGCCGAGCACAGGGAGTGTAGATTTTTCGTTGAACAAAATGACGGCGTTGTAAGCTGTTACGAAATACCGCCTATAAGTTGTGAATATAGACGAAGAATAGAGATAAACGGACTAAAAAATGCCACAGTCAGATTTTTAGCAGAGCAATATTGCAAGGATAATATACACGCTGTACTAAATCCCTACCCATTCAGTGACGAATACACTTACGCAGACGAATTTGAAAGCCAATACGTTGAAATTGACGGAATTGCGTTTTTCGAGGCAAGAAATATGACAGGAAAGCTTGTTGTTTCCATGCCGTTTAAAAATTGATATTATTGTCAAAAAGAACCGCTTGACCCTTGTGGGTTAAACGGTTCTTTTTCTTATATAACCTTAGTATATGGACAATTTTATTCAGCCTTTTGATATACAGGGATATTATCACTCTCTACATAAAACCAGCCATTGCTTACTTTTTCCTTTGTCCAATAATCCACCCATTCACCTTCGGGAAGATATACCTTTCTTCCGTCTTCTTTAGCTGTCATAGGTGCAACTATCAGATTGTCACAGAAGATATACTCGTCATCTATTGAATACGTTTGTGTATCATTCGTATAGTCTGCAACCAATGCACGTACAGGCGGCTTGCCTGTTTCTTTGTACTCTTTAAATGCTTGCTTTAGCATTGGAATGAGCTGTTGTCTTACGTTAAGAAGGTCTATTACCTCTTTTTCGCAATCATATTCTTTCCAAGGCATTTCAGGATAGCACCATGCATTTATCAAGCACTGCACAGAAAATACAGTTGACTGTAAACGTCTTAACAAATCCTTTTTTGATGATGCATTTCTGAGTTCAGGTGTCCAAAGTATTCCTGAAAATCCTGAGTTTACCACGCCACGAATAAAATCCTTGTGGTCATACAAGTCACTGTATAGTACAAACGGATATGAAGCTGCTAATGCACCTGCATTACGCACCTCTGAAAGTGTCGGGGTGTCTCCCAATGCCTTTAATATCGTTTGCATGTACAACGTACCGAACATCTGATGATACTGCTCACCATCCATACCTGACGGAAATTCGACGCAGTTGGGGAAACTCCAATCATGAACAAAATCACTGTTGTCACACTCATCAAGCTTAAATCCGTCTATGCCCATATCAACAAGGTATTCCTTATGGTGCTTTGCAAAAATCTTCTGTGCCTCATCTGTTGCAAAGTCAGGTATCAGTCCCTGCCATACCTCGTAGTCACCACTGTAGTCATGTAAATCCTTGTATATAGGCGATGTCGCATTTACAAAAGCATGCTCCCATAGATTTATATGGAAGTTATTGTCTTTAAGATACTTTATAACCTCCTTATAGTTCGGATAACGCTCCTTATCCCACAAATACGAGCAAGAATACGAGCTTGACTGCCAACCCGGCTCAAGACCTATTATATCTACAGGAATATTGTTGTCTCTGAAATACTTTGCAAGCTCTATTATCTCATCGCCCGTGTTCTTTGCATACGCTCTGTACATTACACCAAGCCCCCATTCGGGAACATCACAGCCGCCACCTGAGAACATATTGTACTGCGACACTACATCAAGAATATTTTCACCCTCAAATATGTATACATCAATACCTTTTGCGACGGGAATTTCGACTGACATTACAGTTGTTTCCTGCAAACCGCATTTTTTGTATAAGTCCGCTGCTGATGCGATAATGGTATTGTTTTCAACAGGCTTTCTGTTCTTATTTTTACCATAACCGCAACACACTTCAATATATCTTGCTGTATCAAAATACATTCCGTAGCCTTTATTTGTTACAAAGAACGGAACAGGTGCGTGTGAATCGCCTGTGTTTGCAGCAGGGTCCGAGTTTGCACGAAGTGCCAGCTTATGGTTTTTATGATTAAATCCCTTTAGCTGCAAACCAAATCCAAATACTTCTTCTCCGAATTCCAACGGGAATTCCAAAACACAGCCGCGTGCCGTTGTTTTAAACTTGAAATTATCCGTATTATATTTTATTTCTGTTTCTTGATAATTTAGTCCCTTGCAGTAATTACTCGGTACGATCTTCTCTGGAGTTCCAAATGTAATTTTTTTCATGTCATCACCTCATACATCGTTATTATTATATTTTAAAACAATCACAAACCCTACAGGATTTATTGTGGCCATTCTATCATACAGAATATGTAATGTCAATAGTTTCTAAAATAATATTTTATGCTAATTCACGATTTTCGAAGATTTTCGGAGAAATCCCGACCATCTTTTTATTGTCGTGAATTAATAAACCGCCCCAAAAGTTAGGGAACAGTTTGGGAACGTGTCTCTTTTTGTTTTAAACAGTTTGACATATTGCTCTGGCTCGTCTACTCATTTTTTGGAACAGTTTGGGGACTGTTCTGTCGTATCAATAAACTGCCAATACATAAAGGGGTGTGCAAAACGCACACCCCTTTCCGCTTTATTATAAGCATCCCTTTATTCCTGTTCCTTTTACCTGTTTATGCTGAAGCTTTGACTGTAAGTTGTCAAGTGCTTCACCGAAACGGCTGTTTCAAACAAATGCTCCCAAAGCCAGTGTTTATCAGGCTTTGGGAGTGTTTTGCATTATTTTAATTAGAGTATAACACACTATGGTCATTAACTATTTTGTTCTTCAATAAGCTGGTTGTATATGCTTTTGGCAGTGTCCTGAAATTCCTTTATAATAATATCTTGCTCATCTCTCATAAATGGATGAGGAGTCATAACATCGTCTTCTTCAATAAATGTTTGACACATATCTACTTTTAAGTCTTCACCCTTGAAATTAATATTAATAATAAATTCATTGGATTCTTTGCTATTATAATATCGTAATTTCATAGATGAAATATAAAATCCTTCTGCAATACATTTTTGGACAAACTCATTGTTTCTTAACCCTTGTCCATTTAAAATTGCCTGACTAATGCCTGAAAGATTATTATTTTCATCACCTGTAATTTCCTCTTCAGAATAACTATCATCATCTTCAGATAATTCATATTTCTTTACTGTCAAAGCTGTAACCGTTTTTATTTTCCATTGATTAAACTTGTGTTCCATCAATAAATCAAAAAATTTAACTCTATTTTCTTTGTTCAATAATCCAAAGTTTAAACGCTTAATATTAAATAAGTTTGGTTCATTGTCAACTTTTCTTAGACCATCAAATAAATTAATTACTCGCGAAGCATCATATGAAGATTGTTGTCTTATATCAACAATCGCTTTATGTTCACTGTTTTTCCTGATATATACTCTAAGGTTTCTAGGCTCATATTCAAAAATTTTATTTTTTCCAGCTGTTTTTTTATAATAAACCATTTCTAAAGTGATATCAGCATCCGTCTTTATAGGTCTTGAAATATTGTATTCACCCATTTTTGCTGATCTTCTTGCATTAATACTTTGAGTAATAACATCTAAAATATCTTCGTCATTATTAGGTGTTGCAATTTCAAATATTAATGATTTTTCATAAGTATTCGATCCATATAAAAGCTCCTGAAAATCAGACAAATCCCTAACTCCCATAAAAATGGTATAAACTTCCTCGGAAAGTTTCTTTGAGTTATTTGAAGTTAGAAATATATTTTTAGTTTTAAAAAAAGCTTTTAGTGCAGCAGGTCTTATTTTCTGCTCTTCAATCAATCGTTTATATTCTGTACAATCCACATAGCATTCAATCATTTCTATCACCTTCCTGTATCTACCGGAGACAATTCTCTATTATCAATAAATTCTATTTTGATTTTATTACACATATCATCATCAGGTGGATTTTCAGTTCCCTTTAATGCCTGAATGAAGTTTTCGTTAATGAATTGAACATCATTCGCCGTACGGGGATAAAAAACAAAAACATATTCATCTGCTGCTTGCATTTGATAGAATTTAAATATACTCCACATATATTTAAAACTCTCAACAATATTTTCATCAAAAGAAAATACGATATATTGCATTTTAGGAATATTTATCGAAATATTTGTTCTGCTATCAATTTCTGTTTTATAATATGTATCTAACCCCAAGAAATATTTGGAATATAGATATTCTAGAGTCATATAAGTCCCACTTTTCTGATTTGAGTTATTGATGCTTGGATAAATAAATTTAAATTCCTTAGTAAAAGTTGTAATAATTTTATCCCTCAAAGAATTCCATCTATTTATCTCATTATTGCTTGCGATATATATAGTAATTGGGTCTCTTCTCGATATTGCAGAAAGTTTATTAATGCTCTTTTTAAATTTAACATCATCATATTTATCATTTGCATGTACCAAAAGTAACCCTGTGTTTATTACAACATCATCCAATGGCAAATCTAATAATTCATCCGTGTTTTGTGCACAATCAATAGAATTAATAAGTTCTTTAACCCAGTCAGAAATATTTTTATCGGTTATAGAAACCATTTGTCTATTTTTACATTCAACTACTATCCCTTGTTTGTGACTTTTATATGGGTGATTTAATGATAAAAGGATATCAAGTCCATGCGTTTGTTTTTTATGTAAACTTTTTTTGCATTTAATCTCACGATCTCGTGCTATCTCAGTCCATCCAAACCCTTCAAAAAGTTTTTCGCCATACCCTTCTAGTTTCTCTCCTATTTTTTTTGCATTTTCTCCCATTATTTTTCACTACCTTTCGGGAAACAGATTTTTTTAATTATTTCCAAAACAGATTCTTCTATATCTTCTTTATTTTTGTATATAACAACAGATCCGGACGAAAATATCGTAAAAGCAACTTTGTTTTCGGAATCCGAATCAAATGCCGAAAACGATAGTTGTTTAATATTTTTTAAATATTTTTTTAGAATTACTTTATAATTATCATAAGCAGATAAATCAACTGAACAATTTGCAATTATACCATCATCAATGATAACATCTTCTATTTTTACCTTTGTTATAGAAACATCTTTTTCAAGAAAGGAATTGTAAATGGCATCTTCTATATCAGTAGAAATATTATCTATTATAACTTCATTATGTAGAATAATAGAAAGAGTTGTAAGCAATTTTAGAACTATATTTTTATTTCCCCAAACATCTATTAATTTATCTTTTAAACTAATAGAAAATTTGGCTACAGAGGTTGTTTTCACTGGAATAATTTCAACTTTTGCTTCTAAAAAATTATATCTGGTTTCATTCTTCGTATGTTCAAATACATAGTAACCATCCATCCAATCATATGAACATTCATTGATTACAAATTTTTCCCCATCACTTTCCCAATTCAATAATTCATTTGAATAATTAATTAAATTAATATTTTTTGTTGGCTTAAATTTAAAGAATGAAAGTTTTTGAAACGCCATGTTAGTACCTCCTTAATACTAATTTCAAATACTCGTCCAACTGCTGTTCTTCCAATTCTGCAACAAAGTCTGCAAAAGGTTGCAAATCATCATTAACCGCATACTGTTCTAATGCGTTATAGTAATCAAGCCTTTTTTCTTTATCAATCGAAACAGGTAAAAATCCTTGTATCATCAGCTGATAATTCATAAGTAATCTGCTTGTGCGACCATTTCCGTCTATGAAGGGATGAATACGCACAAATTCTGCGTGTGCCCATGCTGCAAGTTCTATTGGGTTTAAAGCAGTTTTATACTTCAAATCTTCATAGAATCCTTTAATCTGCATATACATTTCATTTCCTGCCGGCGGAGTAAAACCAGCACCACTTATGCGTACTTCCTGATTTCTGTATATGCCACCAACAATAATGTTTTCAGTAAGTATTGCATGCAAATCCTTAACAATACTTTCAGTCAAGGGCTTGTTTTCAACTATACATTTTTTTAGATACTCATATGCTTTTTTATGATTTACAACTTCATAAATCTCACGAAGTTCTTTACCGCCTATTGAAACACCATCCTCTAACACAACTTTTGTTTCTATAAGTGTTAGCGTGTTACCTTCTATTGCAGTAGAGTTATGAGTGAACCTTAATTCAAAATCCTTTTCATATGAAGAAAGAGTAACAGAGTCTATTTGGGATTTGTTCTGCTCGTATTTAATCTTTTTTGCCAAAATTCTTTCAAAATCCATTTTATTTTTCCTCTCTTATAAATTCACATATATCGCTTATATCACAATCAAGACAATCTGCAATTCTTAATAATACCGTCATAGATACTGATTCATCACGACGTAGCTTAGTCATTGTATTGGGGGCAACTTCTGCTGCCTTTCTCAAATCTGCTTTGCCCATTTTTTTATCAACAAGTAATTTCCATAACTTGTTATATGAAATCTTACGCATAGTTCACCTCTAAAACACATTATTAAATATATTATATCACAATTAGTAATTCTTTTCAAGATACTTTCGCAATAATTTGAGAATTGTTAGTTTGAAAATGCAATTGTTAATCTAAATAAACGATTTAATACAGAACATCACCACTTCATCAATCAAAAATCAAGTCATAAATCATTTTTGATTGATGATTAAGTACAAATGTGAAATTTCTTCACTTTTTATTATAAAATCATTGATTTGTTATATAACACGTGGTATAATTAAGGTATTATTCAAACTATTATCGGAGGGATCAGTATGTGCGAAGCAATAACTGAAAATAAGCGTGCAGAGCTCATATCCACTTTGGCAGAAAATCTGCCGGTTTTCCGTGCAAAGCTTGGAGCTACGCAGGATACATTTGCACAGCGAATAGGACTTACTAAAACTACACTTAATCATATAGAGAACCGTAAGAAGGAGCTTACATGGAGCAATTTTATAACCATTGTCCTTCTTCTTATCCAAAACGAAGATACAAAACCGTTGGTAGAATTTATGGGATTGTATCCGGAAGAGCTTGAAAGCTTCCTGACATTCAAAGAGTAAGTAGAACCAAATATACTACCTTTAAGATTGAAGAATTTAAGTAGATACAAAATTATGAATATAATTCAAATCTACAATAACCGGTAAAGGAGGATTTTCTTGTCAGATTTAATTGTGATTGATAAATATCCTGTCAAAGAGGCACTTAAAAGACTTCTTGAAGACAAAACGACAGGAAAAAATATAATATTTGCAACGGATATGTATTCAGATTACGGATACACCGAATTAAATACAATGACTGTACACGCAATAATGGGTTTTTCTTCCTGCGACATACAGCCAAGAGTGCGCAAAGCGCAGGCGGAACAAAATCTCCGTACACGAAAAAAAGCGGAGGTTTTCACTCCGACGTGGATATGCAATATGATGAATAACCATTGTGACAGCGAATGGTTTGGACGTAAAGATGTGTTCAACCGTACGGACAATGAAAATCATTGGTATTCCACTTGTGAGCGAATTATATTTCCTGAAGGCAAAACATGGCAGCAGTATGTTGACTCACGTCGGCTTGAAATAACGTGCGGTGAAGCTCCTTATCTTGTTTCACGGTATGACACAACAACGGGCGAAATTATTCCGATAAAAGAGCGTATCGGTCTGCTTGACAGAAAGCTCCGCATAGTAAACGAGAATACCACCGATGAAGAGGAATGGCTCAAATGGACAGAACGTGCATTTGAGAGTGTTTATGGTTATGAGTTTCAGGGCGATAATCTTTTGATTGCAAGAATAAATATGCTTGTAACGTTTTGTGATTATCTTAGAGAACGTTGGCACAGAGAAGCAACAGCAACGGAAATAAAAAAAATTGCAAATATTATTGCATGGAATTTATGGCAGATGGACGGACTTGCCGACAGTGTTCCTCTTGGAATACCGGAAGATAATTACTCTCAGATATCTTTGTTAGATGAAAATGACGAGAAAGAAACGCCCTCAGTTAGTTGCAAAATAAAGGATTGGCGTGATAATCGTCCAAAGATATTCAGAAAGCTCAAGGATAAAAACGAAAGAGGTGTTAATATGAAATTTGATTATGTAATCGGAAACCCACCGTATCAGGAATCATCCGAAGGAACATCTGATAAGCCGATTTATAATTATTTTATGAACGAGGCATACAAAGTAAGTGAAAAAGTTGAACTCATAACTCCAGCCAGATTTCTCTTTAACACAGGAAAAACCCCAAAGATATGGAATCAACAGATGCTATATGATAAACATTTAAAGGTTTTGCATTATGAGCAGGATAGCAGTAGAGTTTTTTCAAACACTGATATAAAGGGCGGTGTTGCGGTAACTTACCGTGATGCCACTCGAAATTTTGGAGCAATTGAAGTATTTACACATTTTAAGGAGTTAGAATCTTTGAAGAAAAAAGTGAATGGAGAAAAATCGTTAAGCGAATTAATTTATGCTCCTGAAAGCTATAAATTCACAAAACAAATCCATGAAGATATATCTGACATTAAAGATTATTTGAGCAACGGACATGACTATGATTTAACAACTAATATTTTCGATAAATTGGCGGATATTGCATTCTTCGACAAAATCCCGAATGATGGAAATGAATATATACAAATTTACGGAAGAAAAAACAATGAGAGAATTTACATGCATATCAGAAAAGATTATATAATTGAACATGAAAATTTGTTAAAATGGAAAGTGTTTTTGCCAAAGTCAAATGGATCAGGAGCAATTGGAGAAGCTTTAAGTACACCGCTTTGCGGTACACCGCTTTGCGGTCATACTCAATCATTTATTAGCATTGGTTCGTTTGATACTCAATCAGAAGCAGAAGCTTGCTTGAAATATATCAAATCAAAATTTGCTCGTTCATGTTTAGGGATTTTAAAAGTTACACAAGACAATAAAAAAGCAACCTGGCGATACGTCCCTCTCCAAAATTTCACTACTGACAGTGATATTGACTGGAGCGTATCTATCCCCGAAATCGATAAGCAACTTTATAAAAAGTACAACTTGACTCAGGAAGAAATTGACTTTATTGAAAGCCATGTTAAGGAGATGAACTGATGATAAGAATAAATACCACTCAGCGAGTTATCCCTATGATGTATGCCTATACAACTCCTGAAATTGCAAGGCATAACGGCTGGATAAAAATAGGCTACACCGAAAAGCAAACGGTTGAAGCTCGAATCAAACAGCAAACTCACACAAGCGATACTCTTGCACAGCTTGAATGGAAAAGTACAGCAATTTATGATGATGGTTCAGGCGACAGTTTTACCGACCACGATTTCCATTCTTATCTTCAAAAGAACGATATTGAACGCAAGCCTGATACCGAATGGTTTAAAATTTCTGCAAACGACTCCAGATCAAAGCTTATGGACTTTAAGCAGAACAGAGGCGTTATGCTTGCTAAGGGTACTTCTGTACCCTATTCACTCCGTGCCGAACAAAATGATACTGTCATAAAGACAATAGAATATTTCAGCACTCACGAAAAGGGTGAATTCCTTTGGAACGCCAAGCCGCGATTCGGAAAGACTCTTGCTACATATGACCTTTGCAAGCATATGAAAGCGGCAGACGAGAGCAGAGCATTTAATGTACTTATTGTTACAAACCGCCCTGCCATTGCAAATTCCTGGTATGAGGATTATGTGAAATTTTTAGGTGACGAATCAGGCTTTGCATTTGTTAGCGAAACGGACAGTCTTAAAAGAAAACCTTATGTACTGTCAAGAGAACAATATGTTGAAAGAGTTGTTAACTCAGACGATATTAAATCCGCCATTGAATTTGTCAGTTTACAGGACTTAAAGGGCTCTATCCACTTCGGCGGGCAGCATAACAAGCTCAAAGAAGTAAAAGATATGAACTGGGATTTACTTGTTATTGATGAAGCACATGAGGGTGTTGATACAACAAAAACCGATGTTGCGTTTTATCAGATTAAGCGCAAATATACACTTCACCTTTCAGGTACTCCATTCAAGGCGCTTGCCAATGATAAGTTTAATGAAAATGCAATATACAACTGGACTTATGCCGACGAGCAGACAGCAAAGCGTGATTGGGACTATGAAAAGGGTAACAACCCTTATGAGCCGTTACCTCGTCTTAATCTGTTTACATATCAGATGTCAGAAATTATCCGTGATGAGCTGAAACAAGGTATAGATATTGACGGTGAAACAGAGGACTATGCATTCGACCTTAATCTGTTCTTTGAAACAAAATCAGATGGTACTTTCAGGTATGACGAATCGGTGGATAAGTTCCTTGACGCATTGACAAGACTTGAAAAATACCCATTCTCAACAGATGAACTTCGACAGGAATTAAAGCATACAATATGGTTGCTTAATCGTGTTGACAGTGCTAAAGCTCTTGCAAAAAAGCTGAGTATGCACCCTGTATTCAGTGAATATAAGATAGTCCTTGCAGCAGGTGACGGAAGGCTTTCGGAAGAAGATGAAGCAAAAAAATCTTTTGATAAAGTGCGTGATGCTATTGAAAACCACGAGAAAACAATAACACTGTCCGTAGGTCAGCTTACAACAGGTATTACGATTCCTGAATGGACCGCTGTACTTATGCTTAGTAACATTAAGAGTCCTGCATTATATATGCAAGCAGCGTTCAGAGCACAAAATCCATGGAAATATCACCAGGACGGAATTTGCTATGTCAAGGAAAATTCTTATGTTTTCGATTTCGACCCGGCAAGAACACTTATTATCTTTGAGGAATTTGCAAATGACCTTTCTTCCTCAACTTCAGGTGGTAGAGGTGACAGTGACTTAAGAAAACAGAATGTCCGCGAGCTGCTCAACTTTTTCCCTGTTGTTGGTGAGGATGAAAATGGTGAAATGATTGAGCTTGACGCTGAAAGAGTACTTACCATTCCGAGAAAGATACGTTCCCTTGAAGTAGTCAGACGAGGCTTTATGTCCAATTTCCTATTCCAGAATATTGCAAATATATTCAATGCACCGCAGGAAGTTATTGATATTATTCAGAATTTCCAGCCTGTATCCGAAGGGGATTTGGTTGATGTATCTTCCGACACAAGAAAAGAACTATCTGTAAATGATGATGGCGAGGTTGAACTCGAAAATGAATATGTGATTGGTCAGACCAAAGATGTATTTGGCGATAAGATTTACGGTGAAATCACAGAGATTATTGAAACAAAGACCTCTGAAATCATAGAAAACAGTCCTGAAACACAGCTTATCAAGCAGTTGCAGGAAACTTTCAAAACAGACCTTGTAAAGCCGATTATGGATATTACTGCACAGAAATATGACAGTGATCTTAAATCCAGAGATGAAAAAGCTATTCAAAAAAATCTTGAACAGAAAACCGAAAAAATCGTCAATCAGGAAGTCAGCGATTATACTATCAAGAAGGCTGAAATCGAGTCACAACGAAAAGAAGAGCTTTCTAACCTTTTTAGCATAGGTAAGACAGAGGATGAGGTGAACGAAAAATACGATAACCTTATTGCAGAAGCGACGCATCACTTTAAAGAACGTATTTCCGAAACACTTGAAGAAGCATTACCTACATTAACGGAAGAAGTTGTTCGAACAGTAGAAACAAAGAAAAAAGAAAATCAAAAGCAGACCATTGAGGATGCTGTCCGCAATCACCTTCGCGGCTTCTCACGAACTATCCCTTCATTCCTTATGGCTTACGGTGATGAAAACACCACTCTTGCAAATTTTGATGCTATTATTCCTGATGAGGTATTCAGGGAGGTTACAAGCATTTCGCTTGATGAGTTCCGTTTCTTGCGTGACGGCGGTAATTATACTGATGCTGAAACAGGAGATGAAAAATTCTATCAGGGCAAGCTATTCGATCCGGTAGTATTTGATGACTCCGTAAAGGAATTTCTATCACTGAAAAAGCGTCTTGCAAATTATTTTGACGAAAGTAACACGGAAGATATTTTCGACTATATTCCGCCGCAGAAAACAAATCAGATTTTTACACCTAAAAAGGTTGTAAAGCAGATGGTAGATATGCTTGAAGAAGAAAATCCCGGTTGCTTTGATAACCCTGACAAAACTTTTGCAGACCTTTATATGAAATCGGGTTTGTATATTACAGAAATTGTGAAAAAGCTGTATAATAGTTCAAAGATGATTGAACTGTTCCCAAACAGCGAAGAACGATTAAATCACATATTTGAAAAGCAGGTTTACGGACTTGCTCCGACAGAAATTATTTATCGTATTGCTATTAGCTTTATCCTAGGATTTGATGAGAATGCGCCAAACAGAAATCATAATTTCCGTATGCTCGATGCACTTCCTTACGCAAAGGAAGGTACGCTTGCAACAAAGCTTGATGAAATATTTAATTAGTAAATGGCATATTGCAGCAAACGTAGTAACCCATCAACAGGGTTACTACGTTTTTTTTGGTCAAAACACAAGCTTTACACTATCTGCAACGTCTGTGTTCCAGAGCAGAGCTTCAACATATGCTTTAAAGCTGTATATATTCATAAAATCAATTCTTTCCTTATATCCGCTATGTATATTTGTTGTGTTCATCGCAAAATGTATATGCAGTCTTTCCGCTTCATCTCCTTGATGAATTGCAAAAATCAGCTGTCTGCCTGCAAAGAAATTGCATATATCATATGCAAGTATTAAAGCTTGGTCTAACGAAATTCTTCTGCTTTCCCTATCACTAAAACTCAAAACAAAATGCTCCATTTGTTTCCCCATATTATGACAAAATGTATCTTTTACAATTTGTATGCACATTTGCGGATTCAACAATGACGATCCCTGTCCACCATAATAATTACCGGGGACCTTTTGCGGGTTGAGTATATAATTTATCAGGTTATCCACCGCCGCTTCGTTTTTATATTCCCCACGTACTACTTTAAGTATAGCCATAATGAATCCATCTCCTTAAGCAACTGTTCAGCTTCATCTTCCCTGATTCCGATTTGAACAATTCTGTTCACCAATGTCTGCATATTGACAAGACTTTTTACCATACCTTTTTTATCAAAAATATATGTATTGCTGTTAAAAAGTTTTGTTCGTGCAAAATCTGATTTTTTCAATCCTGCTTGTTTAGCATTTGCTTCAAATGAAAGATATTCCTCCTCCGATAAGCGTATTTCTAATTTTCTGTTTCTTGTCATTTTATATTCTCCTTCCTGTATGACAATCACTTTCCTATGTATATATGTACTTAACAGTACATAGCAAGAGTATGTATTGTCGTACATATTTTTATTTCTATGTTCTATTTATTTACTTTTTAATTTTGTCGCGCTAATAATATTATGAAGCTGACAAAATACAAACTCATAATCACATATTATATCCATGATATGCTATACGCATATTCCGTCAGGCTACGGTTCATAGAAAAAGAAAGGTGGGATTTATATTTGAAATTCAAAAACAAACGATACGTCACCAGAGGAATCAACAACGCTGTACCGCTGCTTACTCAGTTGTTCCTCTGGCAGTGCATAGATACCCTTAATTGCCCTAAGGACTATCTGCAGGTATTTAAGTGTTCTATGTATGACGGTATGCAGAAAATCATACACATTCAGGAGCAACCTGAATATACAAAGGAGTATCTGTTTAAGACGGATACTCCTCTTTTTGTTGGGAAAATATTCGCCATTGATGATGGCGAACACTCAACCATGTTATTAGCTGAAGAATATTAAAACGGAGGATTTTATATGAGAGAAAAATTAGTATGCAGCTCGTGCGGAAAAGAGCTGACAAACGAAAACTTGATAGAATTTGATGGACTGACTTTCTGTGCAGACTGTCTCGAAAATCAAACCACTACCTGCGACTGCTGTGGTGAACGTATATGGAGGGATGAAAATTCAGGTGATGCAAATACAATATTATGTGAAAGGTGCTACGAATACAACTATACCCATTGCGAACGTTGCGGAAGAGTAATACATAACGACAACACATACTACCTTAACGATGATGACGATTACCCGTATTGTCTTGATTGCTGTGAGACAATTCGTAATTTATCAATTAAATCATACAACTACAAGCCCGAACCGATTTTCTACGGTTCGGGTAATTTATTTATGGGTGTTGAGCTTGAAATCGACAAAGGCGGTGAATACGACAAGCACGCAAGCAATATTCTTGATGTTGCAAACCGTTCACGTGAGCATATTTACTGCAAGCACGACGGCAGTATCAATGACGGATTTGAAATTGTATCTCACCCAATGGGCCTTGATTATCACATCAACAATATGAATTGGCTTGATGTGTTTGAAAAGGCTGTCCAAATGAATTATCGCTCCCATAACACATCAACTTGTGGCTTGCATATTCATTGTTCCCGCTCCGCTTTTGGCAAAGAACATGAACAGGTGGAACAAACTATCGGCAGAATAGTATTCTTTGTTGAAAAGCACTGGAATGAGCTTGTTAAGTTTTCAAGACGTACACCGGAAAATCTTAACAGGTGGGCGGCTAAATATGCAACCATTTCAAGCACAACAGAAGAAACCTATAAAAAGGCAAAGGATAAGCGTATGGGCAGATATGTAGCGGTAAATCTCGAAAACTATGACACAATAGAATTTCGTCTATTCAGAGGCACATTAAACCATAAAACATTTATAGCAACCTTGCAGTTGGTTGACGAAATATGCTATCAGGCAATTCACTTATCCGACAAGGAAATGGAAGATATGTCTTGGTCGGATTTTGTTTCAAGGATTTTGCCAAAAAAGGCAGAGCTTATTGACTATCTGAAATATAAACGGCTTTATATCAATGAAGCTGTTGAACGTGAGGAGGATATGTAATGTGTTGTTTATTTGGATTCTATAATTACAGCGGTCAGCCTATAAAAAATTTAGGTCATTTGACGAATTGCCTTGCCGAAGAAGCTACCGTAAGAGGCACAGATGCAACCGGAATTGCCTACAATCACA
>CADBPJ010000030.1 GCA_902796445.1 uncultured Ruminococcus sp.
TATTCCGTATGCACCCGCTTTATCCATAGGCTCTTTTGTTTTAATGTAACGATTAATTATTTCCTCTGTAAGATGTTTAAAAGTCACCTCTGTTTTTACGCTTTTACATACAGTCCGTGCATCAGACAAACGCATAACACAAAATCCCGTATATACGTAATGACACTTACCCGACAGTGATAAAAGCATCGCTTTTGCATCGGCCTCATCATATGGTTTTCCCAAAATTTCACCGTCATTTACAACTATGGTATCAGCTGAAATTATAATTGCTTTCTTATTATCTATCACTTGCTTTGCCGTAGATACCGCCTTTAAGAGCGAGAGCTCCTGCACATATATTTCGGGCGGTACATTTTTATCAACCGACTCCTCATCAGCCTCCGAAACAAGAACACGAAAATCCAATCCCATATTCTCCATAAGCTCCCGCCGTCTTGGTGATGCGGAGGCAAGTATTATATCTATCATAGTTATGACCACTAAATCCTTTCACAAAACTAAAGTTTGAATATATGAAACATTTTTATACACCACGCTTCAGATGACCTCTTGTGTATGTGTTCTCAGGCATTGGCTGTGCCTTTTTCCCCTTCAAGGCATCTATATACATCTGCGTTATTTTACCACATTCTTCGGGTTTTTCAACAGTAAAATTCAATCTTATGCAATCCACTTGTGATTTTTTAATTTCATCAATTATGTCTGCTGTATAAATAGGCTTTGAATTTAGCAAAATCGCTTTGCAGGTGCCTGTACAAATAACAGGAAATTCCATACCCTTTCTGTCTTTAATAGTGTATATATTTTCCCCATTTTGGCATTTACCCACAGCCTTAATCGGACAATTTTTCATTATCATTAACGGCAACCGTCCGTATCCGATGATTTCCGTTTCTGTATTCGGCGTATGCATCGCAACGCTTTTTATGTCCCTTAAATTCAGTTCGGGCGACAATGTTATGCACTTTAAGTGTGATATTGTATTTGCAGTAACGGAATTATACACATTAAGACGCCACTCTGCGTATTTTGCTTTTTCGCCATACTTTTCGATATCTGCTATTGACGATACGGATATATTATCATTATTTATTATATCATCATCTGCAATATCAGGTGTTTTGCCTACTATCTCTATGTCATTTGCAATTTTTTTCAAATGTTCAGCAATAATGGGGGACGTATATATGCGTTTTACACCTTGTGCTTTAATTACGGCTTCACCCTGCTCTTTTGTGCATACATCAGCCGTAAGATACAGTTCTTTTTCTCTTGTCGTTTCTGTAAACTGCAAAGGAAAATCAACCACAGCTCTTTCTTCTGTTTTGCTTAATTTTCCAATAAGCATCTCACACATTTTGCGACGAACAGAATTCAGCTCTTTAATGGGGACAGTAATATCTTTATCAATATCAACCGTCAAGCTTTCTAATTCAAAGGGTGTGTCGCCAAGCTTGCACATCTGTTGATGCACACGTACATCATCTAATGGTGTTTTGTCCGCTTTTACAACTTTTATGTCCCCTTGACATTCTACGCAATTTCCACGCTCATCATATGCCGTTGCTCTTATCACATCAGCTTGCTTAAGAGATATATATACATTAATCGGTATTTTACGGATATATTTCCCCTCAGCACGTTGCTTTGCCTCTGCTGTATAAATACTGCCTGAATTATTTGCAGGATTACTATGTGACATCATATCTTTTCCGAGTTTATCCGTCAGGTATCCGTCTGTAAAGCCAGACCTTGAAAATGCATTTCTTAATTCCTGCATATCTTCACTGTCAACAGGACGAGGATTGTCAATATACTTTCGGTATACTCCCACAACTGCACTGACATATTCGGCACTTTTTAGTCTGCCCTCAATTTTAAGGGATTTCACTCCTGCTTTTTTTAACTTGTCAAGATGTGAGATAAGTGCCATATCCTTGGGGCTTAATATATGTCCCCTTGCACACGTTTTATCACCAGCCATAAGCTCATATGGCAATCGGCATGGCTGTGCACATTTACCTCTGTTTCCGCTGCGTCCGCCTAAAATGCTTGACATAAGGCACTGTCCTGAGTAGCACATACATATCGCACCATGTACGAAAACCTCAATTTCTGCCTTGGAGTTCTTTGCTATATACTCTATTTCAGAGAGAGATAATTCACGTGCAAGAACTACTCTTGAAAATCCCATTTTTTCAAGATACTTTACTGCAGAAAGTGTCGTTACTGTCATCTGTGTGCTTGCATGAAGCTCCATTTGCGGTAAAATCTTGCGTATATGACTTGCCAACCCTAAGTCCTGTATAATCAGCACATCTACGCCGCAGTTGTTTGCCTTTATTGCAGTTTTGATTGCCGCATCAAATTCCGTTTCCTTTATAAGGGTGTTTATTGCACAATGCACCTTTACGCCGTATGTGTGTGCGTAACTCACAGCATCACGCATCTCGTCCTCATCAAAATTACCTGCACCTGCACGTGCAGAAAATAACGTTGCACCTAAATATACTGCATCTGCCCCCGATTGTACTGCGGCTTTAAGCTCTTTCATTCCGCCTGCAGGGGCAAGGAGTTCCATATTATTCATTTGTATGTCCCTCCTTTAGTGGATTTTAATATCAGATTTTGTTCTCCAGCATATCAAGTAATTCTTTTTCACGAATTGCAAATTCACTGCGTTGTTTTTTTAAACGGCTCTCAAGGGTACTTATCTGCCCCTCTAAGAACTTGACCTTCTGTTCATTCTCATCAAACATTTTTTCTGTCAGCTTCGCTTCGCTCATAAGCTCGTCAATTTTTTCCTGTGCATTGGAGCTGTCTTTCCTAAGCTCACGCATCTCTGCTTCAAGTTGTTTATTCTTCGCAATTATTTCTGACATATTTTCATATGGCGCTGTAGAGTCAAGCAACTTAAAATATTCATCACAAATATTGAGTGCCGCAAGGACAAGTGGCTTTTCGCCCATTACATGAGTACCCTCATTAAGAACAAGCTTCACCTTTTCGTTCACATAATCACACAAACGCTTAAGGTATCCTTCCTCCTCATTTGCTACAACGGTATATACTCTCGAATTGATTGTTATGTTAATCCTGTTCATCATCTGTCTCCTTTTTAATAATTCTTTCGTTTCTGTCTATATAGTCCTTAATGCTGACACTTCCGAAATTCTCAACTCGCTTTCCGTCCATATAGAATTGTACCTTCATAATAGTGTTAAGCTCTGTCAATGAATTTACAATGGAATAGATGACAAGCTCTTCATGCTTATCCGTCCCCGAATTATCTGCAAGAAATTCGGATTTAAAATTAAGATAGCATATCTGATCCTCAACGTCTACAGATACAAGAACTGTTTTATCGGATAATAGAGATTTCATCCCCTTACTGCTTGTACCTTTTATCAGTTCATTTATGACATACTGCTCTATCGGCTGTTGGTCTGTTATTTTTATGGTACGTGTCTGGCGGACAAGTCTTTTTTTATTGTTGTCTGCAAAATACAGGACCACTTCTTTTCTCTCGCTTTTATATTCCTCTGTTTCAAGATTTATGTCAGATGCATCAATATACTCCAGCGGTTTTTTATCCCTGTCAACAACAGGCTCGCCATCAACAAGCACTTTTACACTCGATACATTGACAGTTGAGCACAGTGTCTTTACAACCGCATATACATTTAACACATTCCTTGACGGATCATCTGTCAGAAATTCATTTGAAAAGTCTACTGTCAAAAATCCGTCTGTGCCAAGCTCTATCCTGGTTATTTGAGTGTCACGGGGCATAATCTCGCCAAGCTTTGAATTCTTAGGTCCTATTCTGAGCTTATCTAAAGTGTTACGAATAAGATCCTCATCAGTCTTGTATTTTATCTTCTGAGGCTCTGCAACTATCCCTGTCCCGTCCTGATTGAGAAAATACACATCAACACTCGTTTTGTATATACTCTTATCGAGATTTATATATACCGCAATTATTCCCACCGCAATTATTCCAATTACTATGAGTGTAATAGTTGCTATTTTGCTTTTACTCATTCCTATCATTCCTTTCCAAGCTCAGGGACAGGTAATGTAATCGTAAAGATACTTCCGCCCGTTTGAGAGTCGGTTACTTCGATTGTTCCGTTATGAAGAAGCACTGCCTCCTTTGTAATGGCAAGACCAAGACCTGTACCGCCCGTATCTCTTGCACGGGAATCATCAAGCCTGTAAAATCTCTCAAATATCTTTTGCTTTTCTTCATCAGGTATTCCGGGTCCGTCATCCTCGACTGCAATTATACACTTGCCGTCACCAAACGATACTCTTGCCTCTACGTGGCCATATTCAGGTGTGTAATTAATTGCGTTTACTACAATGTTATATACACATTCGTATATCTTATCATAGTCAGCACAAACTAATATGGTCGGCATTTCAGGCGGTATATATTGAAGTTCTATAGCCTTTTCCGCCGCAAGCTTTCGTACACTCTCAACAACTCCGTTACATAATGCGGATATATCAACATCACTCATTGCAAGATCCTGGCCTGCATCAAGTCGGCTCAAGGTCAGCAGTCTGTTTATTATTCGTGTAAGACGATCTATCTCTTCGGACATATCATTTAAAAATTCACGTATAGTATCCATATCGGGGTTTTCCGCCTGAACAAGGCTATCGCATAACAGCTTTATGCCTGCCATAGGAGTTTTCAGCTCGTGAGAAACATCAGATACAAAGTTTTTACGCTTCTCCTCAAGCTGATTAAGCTGGTCACACATAAAGTTCAGTGCCTGACCCATTTCAGCCATTTCACGCATACCGTCTACCCTTGCACGTTTGCTGAAATCACCCTTGGATATTGCTTTTGCTACAGATATAAAGTGTGTTATCGGACGTGTTATAATATAGCTTGTGCCTATACTTATAATGACGATTATAAATAGCAAAAGAACACTAAACAGTATCAAACTTGCTTTTATGGCGTTTATCGTGTCAGCAGTAGATGATACATTTTCGGCAAGATATACTCCGCCTACTATTTCATCATTAACCTCTATAGGCACGGACACTGTAAGCGTTTTTCCTGTGTCTGCCTCAAACTCCGACTGCGCCTGTTCTCCGTCCAATGCACGTTTTAATACATCACGCATAAACACTTTTCCCACCATGTCCGTGTCGCTGTTGGTGTCATAGAGCACCGTGTATGAGTTGTCTGTTATTACACCTCGTATGTTTGTACCGCCAAGTATTCTGCCTGTTACATCCTGTCCTCGCCATATCATTTCACGTTCATCCGCAACATTCCATGCACTTGTCATTGATTGGGATATGATATTAGCTTTTGCATATAACCTCATTGTTTCTTCCTGATATAAATTCTCAGATAGTATTCCTACGTTATAGGCACTCATCAAAATAAGCGCTATAAGTGTAACTGCCACATACGTTGTAATCATTGCAAAACGTATGGAATGTGTACTCTTATAGGCTTTATTTTTTAGAATATCAAGCTTATCCTTAACTTTGCAATACCTTGTAGTAATAACCAACACCCCATTTTGTTTTCAGATATTTCGGCTCTGCCGGGTTATCTTCTATTTTCTCACGCAATCTGCGCATATGTACGTCGATTGTACGCTCTTCGCTCGGGTAGCCTATGCCCCATAGTATATCAAGCAAATTCTCACGTGTGTATACCTTATCAGGATTTTTCAAAAACAGCTCCAACAAATCAAATTCCTTGCCTGTAAGCTCTACTATCCTGTCACGCACTACCGCACGTCTGAAATTATAGTCAAGGGTAATATCACCCGAAATCATCATTTTGCTGTTATCACCCTTAGGCTCCGGTGTTACACGGCGTAATATCGCCTTTATTCTTGCCTCTACCTCACGGACATTAAATGGTTTTGTAATGTAATCGTCCGCACCGTATTCAAGACCTAATATTTTGTCAACGTCCTCACTTTTTGCAGTAAGCATAATAATAGGTACATTTGAAAATGTACGGATTGTACGACAGGCTGTAAATCCGTCTATTTTAGGAAGCATCAAATCAAGTAATATTATATCTATACTTTCGTCATGAGCAAGCCTCACCGCCTCTTCTCCATCAAAAGCTGTTATTACCTGATATCCTTCTTGTTCCAAATTGAACTTAAGTCCTTTTACTAATAGTTTTTCGTCATCTACAACAAGTATTTTCAAATTTTCTGACACTCCTTCCGACTTTATATCATACTATAAATACCATTATACCAATATTGCAAGCAAATTTCCATAGTTTTTCAAAAAAAAATTATAAATTTTTTTATTTTATATTTATTTCTATTGAAATTCTCTGTCTTTTTTTGTATAATGGTGTTACGAATAGTTACAAATTGATTATACATACTATATACGGAGGAAAAAATATGAACAAGTTTAAACAAATTGCGGCGGCGATTTTCTCTGCAATAATAATGACATCATCAATCGCTTGCGTCTATGCAGAGCCTGAAGCAACACAACAGCCGAAGACAGAGTCAAAGTCTATAGATGATGAGTATCAAGAAAATCCAAATCTGACCGTACCCGACACATCGCATGCTGAGGCGGTGCTGTTAATGGATATGAAAACAGGTCGTATTATCTACAGCAAAAATATAACCAAAAAGCTTTATCCTGCAAGTCTTACGAAAATGATGACTGCTATTTTGGCACTTGAAAGTGATAAAATGGGCGATACGATAGAAATACCCTATGAGGCGATTAAATCAGTAGATATTCTTGAGGAGTCAAATATTGGTTTACTTGTAGGAGAAAAGCTTACTATGACAGACCTATTAAACAGTATGCTTATTGCAAGTGCAAACGATTCGTCAAATGTAATCGCATACCACGTTGCAGGCTCAATGGAGGAGTTTACAGATATGATGAACTCAAAAGCCAAGGAGCTTGGTATGAAAAACACAAATTTTGTTAATGCATGCGGTATCCATAATGATGATCACTATACAACGGTGGAAGATATGGCAATACTCGCAAGATACTGTATGGAAAACGAGAGCTTCCGCGAGATTGTAAAAAAGGCAACGTACCACATAGCACCGACAGAGAAATATAAATATGACCGCAACTTGAACAATACCAATATGTTTTTAGGTCAGGCATTCTCACCTACACACGTGTATTCTCCGTGTACAGGCATAAAAACAGGTACAACCGAGGCCGCAGGCAACTGTCTTGTTTCCTCCGCATCCCATAATGATATGGACTTGTTATGTGTGGTTATGAAAGCGAAAAATGAAAATGACCGCGAAAAAGCATATTCATATACTATTTCGAGAGCCTTGTTTGATTTCGGATTTAACAATTATGAATCAGGAGTTCTTGCCGCACCTGGTACTATAGTTTCCGACTCCGCTGTCGATCTGGCAAAAAAAGATAAACGCGTCTCACTTACTGTAAATACAGAAATAAACGCACTTGTGCCTATAGGCGATGATATTTCAAAAGAGGTAACGACTGAGATTACTCTTCAAAAAAACATAACCGCACCTATAGCAAAGGGTCAGGAGCTTGGCGAAATCGTGTACATCTATCACGACAAAGAGATAGCTCGTGCACCGATTGTTGCGGCAAATGATGTAGAGCGAGATATAATAAAGTTTATATTCCGCACCATTGTGAATCTCATAACAAACCCTCTTGTATTTATACCCGCTATCCTGATTATTATTGCGATATTTATTGCGGTTTCTACCTCGCGCGCAAAGAAACGCCGTATGGAACGCCGTCGCAAGCTGCAACAAATCCGTCAGCGCCATACAGCAAAGGAGGACAATTCAGACACATATGCACAAAATCGTATGATGCGTAACAGAGAGCTTAATCATTCACGCTCAAAAGGTGCAAACTCACGCTACAGCAGTGACAGAACTGATAAATAATTTTAGAATGAAAACAGATGTAAAACGAGCACAAGGAGCTGTTGCGTTTAACGCAACAGCTCCTTGATAAGGCGTGTTATGCGCAGACTTTATATGTATAATTGTCAAAAATATGCGCAATCACATCTTGGCTGATTTGAAAAAAATCAGTCTTTTTTGTAACCGCATTTAGGGCATACACCGTTTTCATTCAGTGCAATACCGCACAAAGGACAGCGTTCCGTATTTAAGTTCGGTTCAAATTCCTCAGAAGCTGCATTAACACCGCTGGTAAAGGTCAATTTAACTATGTTGAGCTTATCCTTCAATAAGTCATAAACAATCTTAATCATACCCTCAACAGTCATTGTTTCTTTTGTAACCACCAAGCGGCACTCCGGATATGCCGTTGCCAAATCAGTTTTGAAAGCAGGACCTTTCATAACGTTATTTGGTGTACCATTTTTAATTCCCTGTTTTTCATAGACATCGAGAACAGCCGGCAAAAGCGGATCATCCTCGCGAAGAACCAAGGCATGGTCAAAATTCTTCAGAACTGCCCATGCAGTTTTTTGAATTTCATTACACGGGAAAACCATATTAACTCCGGCATTAACCGAATCCTCTACCTCTATAGTAAGTACTCCCGTATGTCCATGCAGATACTGCGCTTCTCCCTTAAACCCATAGAAACGATGGGCATACTGCAAATCCAGTGTCGTAATACTTCTCATTGTTATCTCTCCTTATATATTTTATATTTACGGGTTGTCTGCTCCCGTATGCGCACTTGTTGTAGATGGGCATTGAAACTATTAAGGATAAGGCTATTTGCATAATATTTATCCTCTAAATTTCATTACCCGTTAATCCATACGATTGGTATATCCATGAATGTTCTTGTCTACACCGAGTTTTTTTCGGCAATCCGAACACACATAGAATACTTTTAAATCGTAAAACAAAAAATCTGTACCGAATTGCTTTTTTAAAGTTTCCGTCAAATCCTCAAACTGTATATCCGTCAGTTTTCCACAATTTTTACAAACAATATGATCGTGCTTAACAATTTTATCATAGCGGTCAGGCATACCCTCCACCGAGATTTTATTGATAAACCTGTCCCTGTACAGCTTGTTTAAATTATTATAAACAGTTGCCAAAACCACACTTGGGAAATCAGCTTTTAGTATTTGATAGATTTGCTCAACGGTCATATGTGACGACGATTGATTAACGATTTCATATATGCGTTTCTCGTACTTTGTCATTTTTCTCAATCCAATATTAGAATTATTCTAATAATATTATAACACTTATAATTTCAAATGTCAAGATAAATTTTTGATTACCACAGAAATTAATGATTTTTTACTAAAAATATGGTATATTATTATTAAAAATATTCAAATTACCTTTAGAAAAGGAGGCAAGCTTATGCCACTTAAGGAATCAGGCGAGATGTATCTCGAATCAATATATGTATTATTAAGGTCTAAATCTTCAGTTCGGTCCATTGACATTGCAGAACATATGAATTTTTCAAGAGCAAGTGTGTGCCGTGGTGTAGGACTGCTTAAAAAACAAGATTTAATTCTGATGGATAAAGACGGTTATATTACTCTTACGGACAAGGGTATAAAAATTGCCGAGAAAATATTTGAACGCCATACCATCATATCTAAAATGTTGATGGCTATGGGCATTGATGAAGAAACTGCCACGCAGGATGCCTGCCGTATTGAGCATGTTATTAGCGATAAAACCTTTGAGGTGATGAAACAACACGCTGATAAATACATCACAAAATAAGAAAAACCGTAAAGCAGACTTTTCCATACTCTGTTTTACGGTTTTTATTTTCAAATCTGTTTGTAAAATTTCCGTCAGCCTTTTTATCCTATTATTTCATTGGATATTTCCATATACATATACTCACTCAAATTTTCATAACCGCAGGAGATAGCTAATAATAATTTTGCGTATGCCGACTCTGTTGTCATATCAAGGAGTTTTGCAGAGCTGTTTTTGACCAAATCTAAAACTGATGAGTATTGGTCAGTAGTTAACTTTGATGGGGCAACAAATATCGGTATTTTTCTCCTGTCACATTCATCTGCAAGCCACAGCAATGAATTGGAGTTATATTCGTCAGCTTCGGAATTTCTTTCGACACAAACTGTTCCCGAATGATAACTGCCGTGTATGATTGCCTTTACCCCGTCTAAATTATAATGGGCATAGTCCATACCTGTATACGGCAATATCATAAGAACACCATTATCTATTAACTCGCTGTTTTTTAGCTCAAATGGCAGTTTTTTTCTATTGCCGGATAACTCCAAACATTTACTAAATACTTCAGATAAATCCGCATCATTAAGACAAAATGACTTTCTGTCTGAAACACATAGAAAATCCTCACTGTAATTTGGTGACTGCATGATTGCAGAGCCAATATGAAGCCACATTTTGCCATCAGCATTTTTGTAGGGTACATATACGTTTGGTGCTATGCCCTCTAAAATCAACCTGACCGCCGTTTGGAAATTGATATTTGCATTTGATTTTTCATCATCAGGCGGACGGTTGCCCGACACCATCATAATCGGAATGTCTGTATCAGAAAACGCAAACGAAAACAGCGATGATGTGTATGCAAGAGTATCTGTTCCGTGTAATACGATAATACCGCAATAATTATCAATATTTTTGGTGCTTATATTGCGGAGTATCATATCGAGCTTATGATACGTCATATTTTCACTGAAAGTCCTGTTTTTCTCGTCTAAGCCTGAATCGCCGAATAATGACTCGATTTCTTCCTGCGTAGCATTTGTATCTGCCATAAACCTTTTAAGCAAGGTCATATCCGCCACCCCCGGTGCAAGAACACGGCACTGCTTTTCTTTATCGAATGCTGAGCCAATCGTTCCGCCCGTATGAACAAGCAAAATCCTCTTTTTCACAAACAAGCACCTCACACGGTTTTTTGTGTAATTTTAGTCTCTTATTTTTATATGAACGTCACGAAGCTGCTGCTGTGTTACCGTTCCCGGGGCACCCATCATAAGATCCTGTGCATTACCATTGAGCGGGAATGCGATTACGTCACGGATTGTTTCTTCGCCCGCAATAAGCATAACCATTCTGTCAACACCAGGTGCCATACCTGCATGCGGGGGTGCACCGAATGCAAATGCGTTATACAATGCACCGAACTTCTCTTTGAGTGTATCCTCGCCGTAGCCTGCAATCTCAAATGCTTTACGCATAATCTCAGGATTGTGGTTTCTTACCGCACCTGATGAGAGCTCTACACCGTTACATACAATGTCATACTGATATGCAAAGATTTCAAGCGGATCCTTGTTAAGCAATGCATCCATTCCTCCCTGTGGCATAGAGAACGGGTTATGTGTAAAGTCTATCTTCTTTGTTTCATCATTATACTCATACATCGGGAAGTCTACAATGAAGCAGAACTCAAATGATGATTCGTCAATAAGACCAAGCTTTGTTCCTATCCATGTTCTCATCTCTCCTGCGAGGTGGTCTACAACTGCAGGCGTATCACTGATGAAGAATAAGCTTTCGCCGTCCTTAATGCCTACAAGCTCTGTAAGCTCTGCCTTCTGTTCTTCTGTAAGGAATTTTGCGATAGGTCCTTTATATTCGCCGTTGTCCAATGTGATATAGCCTACCCCGAACTTCATACCGATGCTTCTTGAATAAGTATCAATATCCTTTTCAAATGCTTTCTTGCCTTCTGCCATGTCAAGGTAATTAGCAACAATACCTCTTACAGGCTTGTTCTTGAACGGTACAGTTCTGTCATTTATTGTCAAAAACTCATTTTTTGCGAAAAAGTCTGTCAAATCACTTATTATAAGCGGATTTCTGAGATCAGGTTTGTCTGTGCCGTATTTAAGCATAGCATCTGCGAATGTGATGCGCTTAAACGGCGGTTTTGATATTTTCTTATCAGAAAATTCGTTGAATGTGTTATATATAACAGTTTCAGCTACGTCAAATACGTCCTCCTGAGTAGCAAATGCCATCTCAAAATCAAGCTGATAAAACTCGCCCGGGGAACGATCCTGACGTGCATCCTCATCTCTGAAGCATGGTGCTATCTGGAAATATTTGTCAAATCCCGATGCCATTAACAGCTGTTTAAACTGCTGCGGAGCCTGGGGCAATGCATAGAATTTGCCCTTGTGCTTTCTGCTCGGCACCAAATAGTCACGTGCACCCTCGGGTGATGATGCAGTAAGGATAGGTGTCTGTATTTCCATAAATCCAAGCTGTTCCATCTGTGCACGCATAAAGCTTAGCATTTTGGATCGAAGCACAATGTTGTTGTGTATTTTGGGGTTACGTAAATCTAAATATCTGTATTTAAGTCTTAAATCTTCTCTTGTCTTTGTAGATTCATCAACCTCAAACGGCAACGAGTTCAGGCATGGGCCTAAAACCTCGATACTATCTGCATGGACCTCTATATATCCCGTTTCAATTTTAGTGTTCAGAGTGTCTTCATCTCTCTTTTTAACTACTCCCTTTGCAGAGATTACAGTTTCCTTTGTAACATCCGCTAAAAGCGAATCATCATGGATAACGATCTGCGTTACGCCGTAATGGTCTCTTAGGTCAATAAACAATACACCGCCATGATCTCTTATTGTGTTTATCCAGCCTGCAAGCACAACCTCCTCACCAATATGTTCTGTGCGAAGCTCGTTACAATTATGTGTTCTGATCATAATAATTCCCTCCGTTTAATTTAATCATTTTTAAATATATAAAAAGACTCCCGTTCCAAAACATGGGACGAAAGTCTTATTCCGCGATACCACCCAAATTGATTGTTTTACAATCCTCTCAATTAAATCTTAACGCGATCAACGTGCGGTTCTAATCACTGTGTACAAGCTTTCTTCCGCCGCTCCGAGGTGTTTTTCATACAAAGCTCCATATTGCTTTCCAGCTACCGCAACTCTCTGTTAAGGAGTGTTTTGCATTACTCTTCCTCATCATAGCTTTTGATATATTATATCACTTAGATATTCATTTGTCAACTCAATTTTTATATAATCGTTATTGTTTTAATAACCTGTGGTACAATAGGGCTGTCATCAGGTGCTGTCTGACATGTTGCAATCTCATCAACAACGTCCATACCGTCTGTAACCTTACCGAATGCCGCATACTGTCCGTCAAGATGCGGTGCACTCTGGTGCATAATAAAGAATTGGCTTGATGCACTGTTGGGGAACATTGTTCTTGCCATTGAAAGCACTCCCCTATCATGTTTTAATTCATTCTTTACACCGTTTGCATCAAACTCACCCTTGATTGAGTCTGCTTCTTTATGATTGCCCACAGCGTCAAAACCGCCGCCCTGAATCATAAAGCCCTCGATTACTCTGTGGAATACAAGTCCGTCAAAGAAATTCTCGTTGATTAGCTTTACAAAGTTTTCAACTGTTATTGGTGCAACATCAGGATAAAGCTCCGCTTTAATGATGCCGCCATTTTCCATCTCGATTTGAATGTTCATATTATTCCTCCTCCGTTTCGGGTGTTTGCGTTTCCTCGATCGCCTCTTCTTCATATCGTTCCGTTAAGGCAATGCTTACAACCGATACACCGTCTTTCATTTTAACAAGTCTTACACCCTGTGTCTGACGGCTGAAGCTACTGATTGAGTCAACGTGAAGTCTTATAACAACACCCTCGGACGTGATAAGCATAATGTCCTCATCATCACTTGCAGGCAATAATCCCACAAGCTTGCCCGTCTTTTCAGTTAGCTTATATGTGAATATACCCTTACCGCCTCGCGACTGCAAACGGTATTCTTCAATATCAGTACGTTTTCCGTAGCCGCCCTCAGTAACAGCAAGCACCTTTTTGTCACTGTCTATTGCCATTGCTGATACAACAATATCGTCAGAGCGTAGTTCAATAGCCTTAACTCCACGTGTAGTTCTACCCATAGCACGTGCATCTGTTTCCTTGAAGCGTACGGCATAACCATTGCGTGTCGCAACCATAATTTCCTGCTCACCATCAGTCTTTGATACATTTATAAGCTCGTCACCCTCGACAAGCTCTATCGCACGTAAGCCTGACTGACGTATTCTTGCATAGTCCATAATATCTGTTCTCTTAACAAGACCATTACGCGTTACAAATGTCAGATAATCACCATTATTGAACTCACGCACAGGTATCATAGCGCTTATCTTCTCATCAGACTGCAACGGCAGAAGATTTACTATTGCCATTCCCTTTGCCTGACGGCTTGATTCAGGTATATGATAACCTTTAA
>CADBPJ010000031.1 GCA_902796445.1 uncultured Ruminococcus sp.
AACAGTGTCTTATAATCGACCTTTTTTAATATATACAGTATATGCTTAGGTGCAGTAATAAGTGTCAATATTGATATAAATACACCGATAAATGCAACAGATAAATGAGTTGATGAATGTGTAACAAGCATAACTACCGCAATCATAAATATTACGGCACTTATTATAAATCCGCGCATATCTGTTATTGCAGACTTCGGATCAGGCTTGTTTTGCGGAACAACACTGTTCTTTTTAAGCTCTTTTCTGAACATAAAATAGAAGTAAAATATTACAACAACAAGAGCAATTCCTGCTATTACACCTGTATTGAGAATAAAATCCGCAAACGAATAGCCAAGCGATGTACCGATTATTATGTTAGGCGGATCACCGCACATAGTTGCACTGCCGCCTAAGTTTGCGCAGAATACCTCTGCTAAAATCATAGGCACGGGATTGAACTTCAACAATCTTGCAAGCTCGACTGTCACCGCCGCCAAAAACAATATAACGGTTATGGAGTCGATAAACATTGCAAGAACACCTGACATAATCATAAATGTAATAAATATTGGTATTGTTTTATATTCAACAATACTTGCAATTTTTAAGCATAGCCATCTGAAAAATCCGACACGTGCCATACCCTCTACCATTACCATCATTCCTGCCAAGAATATAATTGTTTCCCAATTTATTCCTGAATGACTCGATGAGCCTTCGCCTGCGCTGTACCAAAAATTCATCGTAAAAATACTGCGAAGATTTAAAGTGTTTATTATTGCTTCGCCATTCTGCATAATAACACCGAATACTACTACAAGAGTCAATACACCACATACTAATGTTGTATGATGCTTCTCAAATCGTTCCGTTACCATTAATGTAAACATCGCAATAAATATTATAAATACTACTATTTGTGCTAATAACATTTTGTCCACCTACCTGTTTTTCATATAATATTTTTCATATAGTCACTGTAATCAGTAAACGTTGGCGAAAAAACATAGTTCAATACAAGTATTTCATCAACCCCGTATTTTTCTGTATCCTCAACAAGATTTCCGCCATACGAGCGTGGGTCTATCACCAAGACCTTGCCGCAGCTCGCACTAAGCCAAGGTAAAAACGCATTGGCATAAGAGTCCTTAATAACAAGCACAGTCTTTCCATCAGGGTTAGAGGTGTTTGTTATTTCCATAAACGGATGATCACTGCCAAAGAATAGCAAATAGTTGCTCTTTGTAAGATCAAACATCGGGGCTCCAACACCGTATTCCGTGACGTTATCCTCAGCACGCATTTTAATATCGAACTGATTTTTCTCCGTCACATCGTAATAGAAAATTGTATCCATTTTCTGGTCAATCAACTGCGATTTTGCCTTTTGATACAATGAACCATAAAAATCACCATTTTCTTTTCTTGTAAATTCAGACTTATCAACAACGTTCCCTCCGCTTACTGACATATACTGCTTATATGCCGCATATGCACCGTTTGCGGTCCAATGATGGTCTGTCATAAAATAAAGACTATCACTGCTGTCTTTTTCAAGTGCAGAATATACATCGATCGGGAATATACCCTTGAGCCTTGAACTTACAAATTCAATAGCTTCTTTCTGTGAATCCTGATCATTCTTATACTTGTCGCAGAATTCAAGTGCTGTAGGAACGAGAATTGAATACATTCTTATGTCATTTGGAACTGCCGTTCTGATTTCATTGAGTGCCTCAACATATTTTGTCTGAGCATCCTCGTTCTTTTTAAACATCTCCATTATATAATCATCATAAACTACAAGCCGCCTATCCTCAGCACCTACGCCGACATCAGCAGAGGTAAGAATAATCCGTCCCGTATCCTCCTTTGAATATCCAAGACGAGCCCTTATGTTATCTGATACTGACATCAGCTCTGACCGAAACGATATATGGTCATCAACGTAACTCTCAAATCCTTTTGAGAAATCACCCGATAACAAATTCTGAACGGATAGTTCAGGCATTTCGTTTATGTTTCTGTTTTCTCTATTTATGCTATCAAGATCAGGAGGCATGGGCAACAATACAAGAGATGATGCAAGAAGCAATATAAATAATCCGCTTATGAAATATTTACGCATAGCATTCCCCCCTTAAAATCTGAAATACAAAAACGGATTGGAGGTAGACCCTGTCAGCGTCGCAATACTTGCAACAAACAGCACTACAATAACCGCACCCTCTATAAGCGGTCCTATCCCCTTTATGGAGATTGCTTTTGAAAAGAGCTTGTATGGCAACGGTGTCGATGCCAGAACAAGGGCCGCCAATAACACTATGTTACCATAAAATACAGATACTGTGGTTAAATCATATAATCCGCCGTTAAATCCGAACATTGTCTTGAAAAATACTGTAAGCTGTGCAAAATCAGTAAAATAGAACAATGTCCAGCCTATCACTACCAAAAACATTGTAGTTATATTTGAAAGAACAGGAACCTTCGCCCATTTTTTGAAAAATGTTTTTTCTATGATCAGAAGTACACCGTAATAAATGCCCCATAAAACAAAGTTCCATGATGCACCATGCCATAGGCCTGTCAATGCCCACACCACCATAAGGTTAAAGCACATACGCTTCCTTGAGCAACGGCTTCCGCCAAGCGGGAAATATACATAATCGCGGAAGAAGCCTGACAATGTCATATGCCATCTGCGCCAGAACTCTGTTACTGACCTTGAAATATACGGATAATTAAAGTTCATAGGGAATTTAAAGCCTATCATTTTACCCATACCTATAGCCATATCCGAGTATGCCGAAAAATCGAAATAAAGCTGAAAGCTGTAAAATATAATACCGAGCCATGCAGAGCCTACAGTAGGCGATGTTGATGTGGCAAATAATATATCCTTTGCATCACCTGCAAAATTTGCAAGAAAAACCTTTTTTGCAAGACCCAACACAAACTGAGTTGAACCGTCTGCAAAGTCAGATACGGTTACGTGTCTATGATCAAGGCCCTCCGCAACATCACGATAACGCACGATAGGTCCCGCAACAAGCTGTGGGAACATAGATACATACGTGATAAACTTTAAATATGATTTCTGAACGGGTGTATCCTTTCTATACACATCAATGACATACGTAAGTATCTGGAAGGTATAGAAAGAAATTCCAAGGGGTAGTCCTATCTCAGGTATGGGAAGTGAAAGACGGAACACTCCGTTTACACTTTCAACTGCAAATGCCGCATATTTAAATACACCAATCATTAATATATCAAATACTATAGCTCCTGCCACGAACAGCTTTGCACATAATGCATTACCCATTCTTTGACACTTGCCAATGCCGATTGCGAGAAAATAGTTCACTAATGATGCACAAATGAGCAACAACACGAGTGATGGTTCACCCCACGCATAAAATATTAACGATGCAATAGTAAGGACAACATTTTTATATGTTATATTTTTACACAAATAGTAAAATAGCAATACCATCGGTAAAAACACGCATACAAATGTCAGGCTTGAAAATACCATCCACGATCCCCCTGTTCATCAAAATTACATTCCAGTATAGTATTATATCCCATTTGAGATGTCATGTCAACCTTTAAAAAAAGATTTGTCAAAATGATTGATTATTTATATTTTTTTGGCGGAAAAATGTATAAAAGTTCAAATTCAATTAAGAAAGGGCTATTGTAAACAAGCATTTTCAAAATACTTGTTTGCAACGCCCCTTTGCTGTCGCATAAATTATTATTATTGAGTAATTGGTTTCTTATTTACAACTTTTTTAACAACATATAATGTAACAAGCAATATCGCAATACCCACAGGCAACAATATGTATGCACTCTGAATAAATGCCGCAATGATATATGTAACAAACGATATAGCCGCCACAAATATTGAATACGGAAGCTGTGTTGAAACGTGGTTTATATGATTTGAACAGCTTCCTGCTGATGACATTATGGTAGTATCTGAAATCGGTGAGCAATGGTCACCGCACACAGCACCTGCAAGACACGCCGATACACCTATTATCAAAAGCTCACTTGTCGGATCAAATATTGCAGTTACTATAGGAATTAATATTCCGAATGTACCCCATGATGTTCCTGTTGAAAAAGCAAGGAATGATGCAACAAGGAATATTATTGCAGGCAAGAAATTCGCCAATCCTGCTGCGGCCGTACCCATTATGCTTTCAACATACTCTGCCGCACCAAGCAAGCCTGTCATATTCTTAAGTGCCGTAGCAAATGTCAAAATTAATATTGCGGGCACCATAGCATTAAACCCTCTCGGTATACACTCCATTGCCTGTTTAAATGTAACAACACGTCTTGCGACAAGATATATTATTGTAATCACTAATGCAACTAATGCACCCCAAGGCAAACCCACTGTAGCATCAGTATCACCAAATGCTGTTACAAAGTCGGAGCCGCTGAAAAATCCGCCTATGTATATTAAACCGATTACGCATAATACCACAAGCATAAGAACAGGCAAAACAAGGTCAATTACTCTTCCCTTAGGATTTGCCTCAGATTCACCGCTATCCCCTGCAAATTCCTCACTGCCGCTTGTGAATAAATCACCCTTTAAAATAGCATTATGCTCATGTATACGCATAGGTCCGAAATCAAATTTCATAACTGCAATAGCTACAACAAATACAAGCATTAAAAGCGAATAAAAGTTATATGGTATTGCACGGATAAATAACTCTATACCCGAATAACCTGTTCCTTCGGTAAATTCCGAAACTGCTGCTGCCCATGACGAAACGGGAGCAATCATACATATAGGTGCGGCAGTTGCATCAATTATAAACGCAAGCTTTGCACGTGATATGTTGTGGCTGTCGGTAACAGGGCGCATAACGCTTCCGACTGTAAGACAGTTAAAGTAATCGTCAATGAAAATCAAAACACCTAATATAAATGTAGCTATTGATGCTCCTACCCTTGTCTTTATATGTGTTTTTGCCCAACGTCCGAACGCCGCAGAACCGCCTGCCTTATTGACAAGTGCTACCATTGCACCGAGTATTACAAGGAATATGAATATTCCTGCCGTACCTGAAACTGATGCTATTAATCCATCATTTATCATATTATCCAATGCTGTTACGGGATGCCAATTAGCCGAGAGCAAAGCTCCGAGAAGAATACCTATAAAAAGTGATGAATATACCTCTTTTGTTATAAGCGCCAAAGCTATGGCAACCAATGGCGGTACGAGTGCCCAAAAGGTTTGGTAATAACTGCTTGTAACTGTTTCTTCGCCTGCAGCATATGCAACAAGTGACATTGCAAACAGGCATACAATCGTGATAGTAAACGTAATAACCGTTCTTTTGTTTATATGTTTCATTTTATCCCCCTGTATGGTTTTATTTTTTCATCTATTATAACATAATATTTTTTATTATGCAACCTTTTTCGACAAAAAAGCACTTTTTAATTGCTATCAAAATAACCTACAAAAATCAAATTTTTTTAATACTTATTCGCATTTTTTACAAATTAAAAAATTTTCGACTTTTTTGTTGATATTAGTAATTTTTTATGGTATACTTAGAGTGTTATGAAAATAAGTGTAGAAAACAGTAATGTTGTCATCGAAGATATTAAAGATTTCAAGTTGTCAGATACCTTTGACTGCGGTCAGTGCTTTAGGTTTAATCCATGTGAGTGCGGCGGCTATATAGGCACAGCATACGGTAAAACAGTACGCATTACGCAGGCGGGTGATACAATCACACTGCATAATACGTCATTAGATGACTTTACCTGTATTTGGCGTGAATTTCTTGATATTGACCGCGACTACGGAAATATCAAAAAAACTCTTACCAAAACCTCCGATAGTGTAATGTCGGCTGCAATAGAATATGGCAGTGGCATACATATACTTAAACAGGAGTTATGGGAGACGACTATTTCGTTTATAATATCTGCAAGCAACAACATTCCGAGAATTAAAAAGATAATTGAATGTTTATGCAAAACCTACGGCACTCCCCATACATATGAGGGCAAGACGTATTATTCTTTTCCTGATGCCGATACTATTGCAAAACAGAGTGAAGATGATTTGTCCTGTATTCGTGCAGGATTTCGCACAAAATACATATTAGCATGCGCAAAAGCAGTATCATCAAACGAATTTGATTTAATGTCCTTATATGATATGGACACAGCAAATGCAAAAAAATCGCTTATGTCACTAAAAGGCATAGGCAACAAGGTTGCAGATTGCATAACGCTTTTTGCACTTAACAAGTTTAATTCATTCCCCATTGATGTCTGGATTAAGCGAATAATGGAATACTGCTATTTCGGTGATACCGAGCAATCCATTCCCGCAATAGCACAATTTGCCGAAGAACGTTTTGGCGAGCTTGGAGGTATAGCACAACAATATTTGTTTTTCTATGCCCGAAGCTTGAAAATCGGCACATAATAATTTCAGAAATCATTTGATTTAATATAAAATTCTTTAAGGAGGAAACTTATAATGTTAGTTTCAGCAACAGAAATGTTAAAAAAGGCAGTTGAGGGCCACTATGCAGTAGGTCAGTTCAACATCAACAATTTAGAATGGACAAAAGCTATCCTCTTGACAGCTCAGGAGAACAATTCACCTGTTATCCTTGGTGTTTCAGAGGGTGCAGGCAAGTATATGACAGGTTTTAAGACTGTTGCGGCAATGGTAAGCGCAATGGTTGAAACGCTTAATATTACAGTCCCTGTAGCTCTTCACCTTGATCATGGTTCATATGAGGGTTGCTATGATTGTATAAAGGCAGGTTTCTCATCAATAATGTTTGATGGTTCGCATTTCCCGATTGATGAAAACATTGCAAAAACAACAGAGCTTGTAAATGCTGCTCATCACCTTGGTCTTTCAATCGAAGCTGAGGTTGGTTCAATCGGCGGCGAAGAAGACGGTGTTATCGGTGCGGGCGAAATTGCAGATCCTAACGAATGTAAAATGATTGCAGACTTGGGTGTTGATTTCTTGGCAGCAGGTATCGGTAACATTCACGGCAAGTACCCTGAAAATTGGAAAGGCCTTGACTTTGATGCTCTTGCTAAGATTAAAGAGCTTACAGGCGATCTTCCGCTCGTACTTCACGGCGGTACAGGTATTCCGTCAGATATGATTAAGAAAGCTATATCATTAGGCGTTGCTAAGATAAATGTAAACACAGAATGTCAGCTATACTTCCAGGAGGCTACAAGAAAGTATATTGAAGCAGGCAAAGACCTTGAGGGCAAGGGCTTTGACCCAAGAAAGCTTTTAGCTCCGGGATTTGAGGCTATAAAGACTATCGTCAAAGAAAAGATGGAACTTTTCGGTTCGATAGACAAGGCATAATCTTGATTTATCAAATACTGCGCAGGGTATGGCATAATGCTATACTCTGCTTTTGACTAATAAAAAAAATACAAGGAGCGTTATATCATGAAGAAAAAAATATTTGCACTTATAAGTGCATTGTCAATGTTTATTGCTGTTTTCACAAATGCATATGCAGACATCAATTATACATCATATATTGGCAAATACCTTTCTGCGGGTGCAACATCTTCATATTATGGTGAGTTAAATGTCCTCACCTGCACTAATGAGAATATATCCGTTGATTTTAAGTTTATTAAAAATAATACTCAACAGCTCACTTATACCTGCTATGAAGGTAGTGTTGACAACGATAAGGCAACTGTTCCGTTCACAGTATCATACACTGATAGCGGTCAGTTTGTCACAAACGGAACAATGACTATAACGTTTACTGATTGGTGTCTTGAGATCTCATGCGATTCACCAAAGCAGCATCTTTTTGATGGTACAATGAAGCCTCAATTTGTGCTTAATCCTGATGGTTCAAATTCGAACAATATACTTGACGATCCCACAGTCAATACAAGCTCCGATGTGTCGGTTGTATTAAACGGAGAGAAGGTCACATTTCCTGATGGTATAGGGCCTATCATTATAAACAGCTCTACATATGTACCGCTACGAAGCGTTCTTAATAAAATGGGTGTTAATGTATATTGGGATCAATACAAAAAGAACGATATTTTAGATGCACAATCAATAACTTGTACAAAAAATAATATTATAGTTCAGTTTGTACGTACCTTTAATAGTTCAGGCTCAAACGTATGGACACTCAATAAGTGGGTTGATGCAAACACAAACTCACAATCCTTTACACGTATTAACATAACAGATCTACAGCCTACAATTATTGGTAACAGCTCATATATTCCGTTACGAGTTGTATCAGAAGCATTCGGTGCAGATGTAGGCTGGGTTGATGAGGATCGTCTGGTTGAAATTAACTGCGACACCGCAAACAGTTACCAATACGACACAGAGCTTATCGGTAAAATAGAGGATTTTTCACAAGAAACAGCATTAACATATATTACCTCGGACTTTAAAGATGTTATCCCCGATACTACTCCGTATTTTTCACCACAGGCGAAATTCTATAAATTTTCAGCAACAGACACATGGGGGCCTGTAGAATTACATATATTCTACGGTGGATTTGTAGAGGTATATCCCGTAACGGTTGAAGAAGAACAAAATTCTGTTGCGGAAATCGTACCTGAAGAAATACCGACACTTACAGAAGATACCGTAACAACAGAAGATGCCGTAACCGAGGATATTATAATTGAAGATACTAACGATACAGAAAAATAATAATAAGATGGGCATTGCACGATGAAGCAGTGCCCTTTTTGATTAGAAATCTCTTTACAAAACAATATTATTATGATATTATAATAGCATATATTATGTGTACTAAGCCAAAAATATGTAATTTCAGTTCAAAGGAGCATACTTATGAAATATGAACCTTATAAATCGGATGATGCCATACGGATAACGAAAATGTATTCCCTATTTACGTGCGAATATAATAACAGTTATGTTTTCAGCGGGGAAACGCATGATTTTTGGGAATTTCTTTATATTATAGACGGGTCAATAACCGTTACTGCCGACAGCAGAATATACAATTTAAAAACAGGTGATTGTATCTTTCATAAGCCTATGGAGCTGCATAAATTTAATATTGCATCAGAAAACAATACTAAATTGCTTATATTTTCATATGAATCAGAATGCGAATGGACTGATTATTTTAAAAACAAGGTCTTTCATTTAACCTTGCACCAGAACAGCATTATAAAAGAGCTCATAAACTTTATAAAAGAACAAAACACGAATTCACAGACTGATAATCCATTATATTTAAAATATATGACTCAATTCAAAGAAAACAAAGTATATGCACAAACAGTTGTAACGCATATTCACAGATTGTTTTTGGATTTGATATTAAATGGTTCCCAAACCGCTCAGACACTCTCAGAGGAAACAGTGTTATTCAGCAAAATAGTAAATTATCTTGATGAGCATATATATGAGTATCCTTCTATAGAAGAAATAGCAGAAAATAATTTTATAAGTCTGTCAAAATTAAAAAAACTATTTAAAAAGTATTCGGGAATGGGAGTGCATCAATATTTTCTCACAATGAAAATGAATGTTGCGACAAAAATGCTATATGATGGCTACACTGTAACTGAAGTTGCTTCCACCTTGGGATTCAGCTCTCAGGCATACTTTTCCAAAAGCTATAAAAAGCAATTCTCCATTTCACCAAGCAAGATAAAAATGTCCGATCATTCTGATGCTTTGAACTAAAATGACACATTATTGACCTTTTAAGATATGTATTTAGATATTTTAGTGTGATATAATGAAAACATAAAATCTTTTTATGAAAGGAAGAGTATCTTATGAAAGTAATTTTGATTGGTGCAGGAGGCAGAGGAAAAACATATACGGATTTGATGACAGATGACAGATTTGAGGTTGTAGCTGTTGCAGATCCTGTAAAAGAACGCAGAGAATACATAAAAGAAAAGCATCAAATCCCCGATGAGCTATGCGTTACGGATTGGACACCATTATTAGAAAAAGAAAAGTTCGCAGATGCAGCAGTAATAGCAACTATCGATAAGGAGCACTTTGAGCCTACAATGGCTGCTATAAAAAAAGGCTATCATATTTTGCTTGAAAAGCCCGTTTCTCCATCTGTTGAAGAATGTGTAAAAATCTCAAACTTCGCCCACGAGATGGGAGTAAAAATTTTGGTTTGCCACGTTTTACGTTATTCTCCATTCTTCAGAACTATTAAAAATATGATCAATGACGGAAAATTAGGCGATGTGCTTTCTGTTCATCACTCCGAATGTGTAGGCAATGTTCACCAGAGCCATAGCTTTGTACGCGGTAATTGGGGAAACAGCAAGGAAAGCTCTTTTATGCTTCTTCAGAAATCATGTCATGATATGGATATTATGCAGTGGCTTATAGACAGTCCATGCAAGGCTGTACAGTCTTTTGGCTCACTTACATATTTCACTCCCGAAAATGCTCCTGCCGACAGTCCCGAGTATTGCACGGACGGATGTCCGCATGCTGATACATGCTTATATAACGCAATAAAGATTTATTATGATGATAAGGAAAATTCATGGTTCAGAGAAGCCGCAACGAAAAAGGTAAAACCGAGCGATGAGGACGTTATGAATACTCTGAAAACCACACAATACGGTAAATGTGTTTATAAATGCAATAATGACGTTGTTGACCATCAAGTCGTAAACCTTGAATTTGAAAACGGTGCTGTAGCTTCATTTAATATGTGTGCGTTTAACAAGGGTAACAGATTTATTCGTGTAATGGGAACAATGGGTGAAATATACGGCGATATGGATAAAGACACCATAGAATACTATGACTTTACATCAAAAACAACTACTGAAATAAACGCTTGTAATGAAAATTTATCAGCTTCAATTGTTGATGGTCACGGCGGAGGCGACCCAGGAATAGTAAATGCTTTTTATAAATATGTAACAGAGGATTACTATGGTGACGAAATCAGTGAAATTGGTATTTCAGTTGACAACCATATAATAGCATTTGCCGCTGAAAAATCAAGACTTGAACGCAGTGTTGTTGAACTTAGTGATTATAAACGCGAAATAGGTTTGAAATAAAGAAAATAAGGCTATTACACTATAAAAACAGACTGTTAAGAAAGTCAACAATCTCCATAGGGGGATGCAAAAAAATAGTGCAGAACGGACGAAAACCGCCGAACAGCATAGCTGTGAGGGTTATCCCGTAGTGTACGTGGGTACTCGAGGGACGGTTTTCGTTCGTAGTTTGACGGCATTTAATACAAGAAATAATCAATTTAGTAATGCTTTTTAGCAATTAATCTATATTTTGATATAGATTAATTCGCCATTATAAATGGTCAAAATTAAACTAAGATTAAAAATCCTGCAGTAAAACCGCAGAATTTTTAATCTTGCTTACCCTGTTTAACATTGTCCCACAAATTATCGGAATCGTAATCCTCCAAACCGTTTATTCCTTCATTTTCATCATTGTAATCTAACCTTCTCTCAATATTAAACCCATCATCATCGCCCCATAATGCATCATATTCCTTCTTCAATCGCTGTTCTTCTTCGATACGGGACGTACTGTCGTCATATTCATCATAATCATATATACGCTCTTTGCCATCATATATTTCTGTATTCCACAACTCGTCAGCGCTGTAATTTAAAGTGTCTTTCATTTCCTCACGTGCGTACTCTTTCGATACATAGTCCGAAGCATCAATGTCATTATCAGGATCATCGGGCGTATTCTCAACCACCCGTCCGCCGTTCCCATGCACCATTTCACTATCCCATGTTTTGGATGTATCAACGCTCTTTTCTTTCTCTATCATATTTACCGCCTCCTCTATATCTCTGTCAATCTCACGATTTAGTTGATCAACAGTAAGGAAGGCTACTTCACCATTACCTTGAGTCGGCACATCATATTCTACTTCATACTCTGCCTCTTCAAGAGAATTTACCAAGGATTTTTCATCCTTTTTTATATAATATATTCTTGCAAAGATCTGACATAGTATCATGGTTATAAGCAGCATACCATGCGATACAACAAGAGATGCAAGAGTACCCAATCCATGCAATTCCATTCCCCGCAGATTCGAGAAAAACATAGAATACAAATAAACATCATGCGATGAGTAAGACAAAATTGATATTATTAAATACAATATGTAGGCTATGCCGTTCAATACGTAAAACTCCACAGTCTTTCTTCTGTGTTTAATATACCTCACCCAGAATATACTATTCATAATACCAAACACTATTAATGACAAATTTTCCATAATCATCATTACACGTTCAGTCGGGGTTATAATAACTATAACAAGTCCTACTATGGACGGAATTATACTTGCTATTAATATCTCTGCCAGACGTATAAAAAACAACATTATATATGTCATAAGGGACGTGTTTTTTTTCTTCCAAATTAAATCCTCCATATTAAGTCCCCTTTCACCACTTTAAAATTCATGCCACCCGTCTATACCGCTTGATGAAACTGCGTGAAACAGTCTTTTTTTCAAGCCTGGATATGTTTTCTTTTCAAGATCACGTATAATATCTTTCATGTCCGAACGTTTCGTAAGTCCGTCTACAGGGCAAACCTTTGGCATAACAGGAATATTACATCGTTTTACCACACTTTTTATGTCTGTTTCACGGACATATATCATAGGCCGTATCTGTGTCACCCTTGAGCGATCAAGATATGTAAATGGCGAGAAACAGTTTACTCTGCCTTCATATAACAAAGACAGAAAGAATGTTTCCAATACATCATCCTGATGATGTCCCAATGCAAGTGTATCACATCCGTATTCCTTTGCCATATCATTCAATGCCCCACGTCTCATTTTTGAGCATAGTGAGCATGGGCTTTGCTCTTTCCTCTCATCAAATATTATCTCTTTAAACTGTGTCTTTTTTACATGACATTCAACGCCAATTTTCTTGGCAAACTCCTCTACTATTGTATAGTCACCGCCAAAGCCGGGATCAATGGCTACACCCACAACTGTAAAGTTTTTCGGATGATACCGTGACAGATTTGCCAATGCATTAAGCAAGACCATTGAGTCCTTACCTCCCGAAACACCCACTGCAACACGTTCATTTTCGCGTATCATTCCATAATCATCAACAGCCTTTCTCACAAGGCTAACTATCCGTTTCATATCCAAACTCCTCTCTTATCCTCTTTATTTTATCATAAACTCTATTGTATGTAAATAAATTTTTATTAAATTACATCAAATATTCTTTATATTAATTTAAAAATATATTGCTTTTTTAAGAATATATGGTATAATATTAAATATTGACTAAAGTAAGAAAAGGAGAAACAAAATATGAAAGAACATAACTTTGGTGCCTCAAATTGGCGTGACTATATACCGATGCCGATTTGTGAGGAGCATTCCGAATACAATGAGTTTTATATGAAGGCGTGGGAGCTTGCCTATGACCATATAAAGGAAATGCCCGGTATGCCGCAGACTCCGTATATGGATGAAGCATTCTGTGCAACCCAGTTTTGGATATGGGATACCTGTTTTATGTCACTTTTCTGTAAGTATGCAAGAAAAGTGTTCCCGGGCGTGGAAACGTTAAATAACTTTTACGAGGTTTTATATAATGGTAAGCATCTGCCAAAGATACTTCCGCCCGCAACTGAGCCGGAATGGACAGGAGCCGAGGTAGGTGTTCCGTATGAACTGAAGG